>DODI01000104.1:4603-5012 GCA_003509045.1 Planctomycetota bacterium
TATTCGTCCCGGTACCCGCGAGCGAGCTCGAGGCGGCTCCGAAAGACGCCGCATTGGTGCCGCTCCAGTCGGCCTGCAGCTGGGTGGCGTCCGTGACGACCCTGAAATCATCGATGATGATGCTGATGGCCTGGAGCCCCTTCCCATTGTCGACATCGAAGGTCCAGGCGACATCGTGGGCACCCGACTCGATCACCGCTGACGGCAGCGGGAAGGTGGCTGTGGCCAGCGCGAGACCGCCGTTACCCGATGCGCGCAGAACGAGCAGGTTCGGCGCCTCGTAGACAAATGAGAAACCGATCGTGCCGCCTCCGGATTCCCAGATAACCTCGCGCTCCCCATCGAGCTTCTCGGAAAATTCGATGACCGTGGTGAAGGTCGCATCCAGGAGATCCACACCGACAAAATT
>DODI01000328.1:0-4251 GCA_003509045.1 Planctomycetota bacterium
CCCTACTTCGGACCGGGTCAATTCTACGAAGGACATCTTCACAGCGAAGAGGGCCTCAACATGTCAGGGGCGGCCTTCTTCGGCTCTCTTGTACCGACCCTTGGACACAATGAGAAGCTCGGCTGGAGCCACACGGTCAATTATCCCGACATTGCCGATCTCTACGTAGAAACCTTCGACGACCCCGAGGATCCACTGGCCTACCGCTGGGGCAAAGAACGCCGCAGGGCTGAACAGTGGAGCGAAACACTCAAAATTCTCGGCCCGGAGGGCATCAGGGAGAAGCTCTACCAGTTCCGCAAAACCCATCATGGGCCCATCGTCGGAACTCATAAGGGAAAGCCCGTCAGCCTCAGGCTCTCCCGGTTCGTAAAGGGCGGGCAGATCGCCCAATGGTACGCAATGAGCCGGGCTGGATCTCTCGAGGAGTTCAGAAAAGCCATCGAGCCGCTCGCCATCCCGATGTTCAACATCATGTACGCCGACCGTGAAGGGAATATTTTCTACGTCTACAACGCGGCCGTCCCCCGAAGAGCTCCCGGGTTCAACTGGAGCGAGCCCGTCGACGGCAGCGACACCGACACCGAGTGGCGCGGCTACCACCCCCTCGCTGAGCTGCCCCAGCTCCTCAATCCCCCCAGTGGATTTCTGCAGAACTGCAACCAGACCCCCTTCACCACGACCATTGGAGACAACCCCCGGCCCGGCGATTTCCCCCCCTATATGGTGACCGAGAAGGACAATCCCCGGGCGAAAATCTCCCGGCGGCTGCTCTCCCGCAAAGAAAAATTCACCTTCGACTCCCTCTGCGAGGCCGGCTTCGACACCACGGTGCTGCTTGCCGAGGAACAGATACCGGAAATCGTCAGAGCCTGGGAGCTCGCAAGAAGAAGCGACAGAAGGCTGGCCAAAAAGCTAGAGCTCCCGGTCGCCGAGCTGAAGAAATGGGATCGTGTCGCGCGGGTCGATTCCACCGAGATGACACTCTTCGCCGTCTGGGCCGAGCTCGGCAAGTTCAAGCTCGACCCGCACAAAGACCCACGCACAGCACTGCGCAACCTCGCTCGAGCGACAGCCGGGCTGCGGTGGTATTTCGGCACCTGGCATGTTCCCTGGGGCGAGCTCAACCGGCTGCAACGAATTCCGCCGGACCAGGAGCCGGGCTTCAGTGACTCCGCCCCCAGCCTGCCCATCGCCGGCGGTCCCGGCTGGCTGGGCATGGTCTTCAACTTTTACGCCCGCCGGGTTGATGGACAAAAAAAGCGTTACGGAATCGCTGGCCACTCCTATGTGAGCGTCGTCAACTTTGGCCCGGCCGCAAGGGCTCGCTCCATCCTCGTCTTCGGTCAAAGCGCCGACCCGAACTCGCCGCACCACCTTGACCAGGCGAAGCTGTTCGCCCGCAAAAAGTTCAAACCCGCCCTCTTCTCACGCGAAGAGATCGAGAAAAACTCTCTGCGGGTGTACCATCCGGGTGAAGAGGCCGGGAATACCGGCCGCCAGGACGATAAGACCGGGGAAAAACAATGAAGACGTGCTATCCGACAGCAGGTATCCGCGCTCACGCCGCAAGCAGCCTGGCCCTGGGCCTGTTCATCCTGCAGGCTCTCTGCCTCGCACCGGGATGGGCGGCTGGCGGCCAGGAAACCGGGCTCGGCGAGACGGAGCTCGAAAAGCGGCGCAAGGCGCTCGACACCTGGGTCTTCGAGCCGGTCTCGCTGGAAAATTCCAGCTACGTGTTTCACATGGACAGGCATACCTCGAGCTTCCGGTTGAGTGTCCGCCGATCGAATGTCGGGTATTACTCCTCCTGGAACCGCAAGGGCTTCTGCTCCATCCTGCTGAAGAATGGAGAGCTCGCGCCTGTCGACAAGGTTGAAAACCTGAATGCGAACTCGGATCGAATTCGCTTCCGCGCGGGATCGAGCACCCGTGAGCTGCCGCCCATCTGGCTCGAGTGGCGTAAGATCAAGGACGGGAACCAGCTTTCACTCGCCTTTGATGTCCCCGAGGAGAGCCGAGCGCAGGTCTCCGGGCTGCGCCTGCTGGACAGGTCTCTCTGGGTCAGCGACTCCGACAACGGAGAGATTCTCCTGCCACGCGGAGTCGGAGAGCTCCATCGCGCCGCGGAAGCCGGCCCGCTCGAGATCCGGCTGGACCGACCCCTGGCACCCGGTGGCGAGACCTCCGGAAGCGCCTACTCCCTGCCGGTCATCGGACTCAGCCGTCTCGCCGGGGCGCTGGCCTTCTGCTGGAGCGACCCGGAGGCCGCGCTCACCATCAAGCGCGAGACGGTGGATGATGAGAAATTTCCGGGCAGGCGAGGCATCTTCACCAGCGCTGATTTCAACGGCCACTCGGGCGAGCTGACCTTCCTTGTCCCGACAGAGATCAACATGGAGATCATGGAGACCGCGAGGGTCTACTCCCATTGGTTGCAGGGCAGCAGGAACCTCGACTCCCTGCGATTCAAGACCGCGAAGAGAGAGGACCTCAGGGCGTTTATCGGCGCGGCCATGTGGCGCCCCTCGATGACGGCTGACGCCAGGGGGCCCCTGGCCAGCCGGAAGGTTCGCTACGACTTCAGGCAGCTTGCTGCGATCTCCCGCCACTGGAAAGAGGTTCTTGGCATCGACCACGCCCTGGTGGTCCCGGAGGACTGGCTGGCGACAGGAGCGGGAGAGGACGGGCAGCTCACGCGCTGGAACGCGGCGGGAGAATGCGGGGGCAACTCGGAGCTGTCGAAGGCCGCCGAAGAGATTCGGTCGAGGGGACATCTCTTCGGCCTGGAGGTAGATCTTGATCAGCTCTACAACCCGCCGCCCGAGAAAATCCTCAACCGCTCAGAGGCCTGGGGCGCGGCAGCCGATGTGGTCAGAACGACCGACAGCTTCAACAACCTGGCTGCGATCTGCGACCCCCAATTGCTTTTCATCAACGAGACAGGAGGCCTGGACCCCGGCCGGAAGGACTGGGGGCTGCTGCTTGCAAGCAGGGCTGACCTGCTGAGCGAGGCGGAAAAAATCTTCGGTCTCGTGGGGATTTCGCACGCCCTTCCAGGCGACCTTCACACCGTCTCTCTCTTCGACAGGATCCTGCAATCAAAGCTTACCGCGGCCTCCTCACCGACCGTCTTCCCGCTGGTCCCGGCAATCTACGGACACGTGGCGAGACTTGGCTTCGGCGGGGCTGACGCCCTCGGCCCCTCGGACGCGGCCGGGTTTCTCTGCTGCCTGCTCTACGGCCAGCCGCCCGTCTACGCGCTTCCCCCGGGCCTGTATTTCGAATCGCCCGGGAAACCAGCTCCCCGCGGCAGCGGCGAAGCGGCCTCCTCGTGCTTCGCCCGGGAGGCCGGCTGGACCGCCGGAAAAAAACTCGGAACCCACGACCTCTTCATCAAGAACACCTACGAGGTCTCCACCTGGCTCTCCCGGCTGTGCGCGCGCAACCGCCTGACAAGCCATCGCTTCCTGACGGCCGATGGCTCGGTCCAGGAGAGCTTCTTCAGCGCCGACCTCCGGGTCCTGGTCAATTTCGGCAAGGCGCCCTACGAAGACAAGGAGGCGAAGGTTGTGCTGCCGCAATACGGGTTCCTGGTGCGCCACCCCTTCTTTCTCGCCTTCCACGCGCTGGAGGCCGATGGCATCACCTACGACAGTCCCGCCTTTTTCACCGTTCGCTCACTCGAGGGGAAGATGTATCTGCGGGCGGAGCAGGTCCGGATCTACCAGGGAATGGCGCCTGGGAAGATCAGCCTCGGCGGGCGGGTATTCGAGGTGGACGGGGAGCTGAAAACGAAGGTCTGGTAGACCGCGCCTTTCTGAGGGGACTTCTGAGCTCATGAATACAGCCCGCCTGAGAATATACGCCGCGGCCTTCTGCATGGATGCCACCGCCTATGGCGCCGGCCTGCTGCTTCCAATTAAGGCCCTGAAGAGCTTCGATGCGGACCCGCTGGAGCTGGGCCTGATTGGAACCATCATCAACGCGACCTATACGATCGTCTGCATCCTTACAGGACGCCTGAGTGACCGGGTCGGATCGCGCTCACTCTACCTGCCGGGAGCGGCCCTTGTTTTCGCCGCCGCTCTTCCAATCGTCTATTTCAGCGACAGCCTCGCGGACCTCTACCTGGCCGCGCCTGTACTTGGGATTGGCCTGGGTTTCTACTGGGCTCCGCTCGAGCGCGAGATAGGAGAGGCCAGCGGGCCGCGCAACCTCTGGAAAACAGCGGGAACTTTCAATTGCGTG
>DODI01000585.1:0-2411 GCA_003509045.1 Planctomycetota bacterium
GCTCATGGCAGGTAATATCGCCTCCCCTTGGAGTCTGGACAACAGCCACTCCGTCGGCCTCGAGGTCCTCTACCCGCAGAAGCAGGTGATCTGACCCGCCGGAGGTTCCCAGGGTGATCGTTGGCGGATGCTCCAGTAACCAGAGGAGATTCTCAAGACTCCCCTCCTGCCGTAACCCGACCAGGATTTCCTGGACCGACACCGAATACCGATAATCAACGAGCAAACTTTCGCCGGGTCCGGGGCAGTTAGCGTGAATACTCATAGCGGGTTATGATATCATGACTCGATTACCGTCTGAACGCGTCCGCTGGAAGTTACAGCGGGAGAATCCCACGGCATTTTTGCAGATCCCGGGTAAAAAAGTGGCAGAAAAGAACGACAAACAGGAAGACTCCGGCCTGAAGCCCAAGGACCCAGGCTCGCCTGCGCGAAAATCCCGCCTGAACATCTTCCAGATCGGCCTCATCGCGATGCTCGCAGTCATCATGTTGAGTATCTTCCTGTCGAAAAATAAGAATGAAGCCGACCTGAACCAGTTTCTCGAGCACCTCGAGGCGGGGCACTTGAAGTGGGTTCAGCTCGAGGACGAAGAGTTTATCGGCGTGATGCAGATCCCAGCTGACTACAAGCCCTCCGCCGTGGCGCCGGAAAGTAAAGACGAGGCCGAAAAACAAAAAGAAGACGGTAATGACAAGCTCGACATCACCCTCGCCCCCTTCGTAAACGAGCTTCCCTCCGGAGAGCCCTTTCGCTTCACCACCCCCGCGATCAGAAACCCGCAGAAGAGAAAAGAAATCCTCGATCTTCTCCAGGAAAAAAACATCCCGACGAAGATCGTCTCATCCTCCGGGTTCTGGTCCAGCATACTCATCTGGGTGTTCCCCTTCGGTCTGATCATCTTCCTGTGGATCATGATGATGCGCCAATCCGGCCAGATGGGGCGAACCGCTATGTCCTTCGGGAAGACCCGCGCAAAGATGGCGGGAGAGTCCGACGACAAGGTAACCTTCGCTGATGTCGCCGGCTGCCCGGAGGCCAAGATGGAGCTGATGGAGGTCGTCGATTTTCTCAAGTCGCCCGAAAAATACCAGACCCTCGGCGGCAGGATGCCCAAGGGGATGCTTCTCGTCGGCCCCCCCGGCACCGGCAAGACCCTCATGGCCCGCGCGGTTGCCGGCGAAGCGGCAAGGCCCTTCTTCCAGCTCAGCGGATCTGATTTCGTCGAGATGTTCGTAGGAGTCGGAGCCTCACGGGTAAGAGATCTCTTTGAGCAGGCCAAGGGCAAGGCTCCCTGTATCGTCTTCGTCGACGAGCTGGATGCGGTAGGCCGTCATCGCGGCGCCGGGCTTGGCGGAGGTCATGATGAAAGGGAGCAGACGCTGAACCAATTGCTTGTCGAGATGGACGGCTTTGACACGACCTCGGGAGTTATCTTCCTGGCCGCGACCAATCGTCCGGACGTCCTGGATCCCGCGCTCTTGAGACCGGGAAGGTTTGACCGCCAGATCGTCATCGATGCGCCCGACCTGGAGGGCCGAAAGGCGATCCTCGAGGTTCACGCCAAGAACAAGACCCTCGCAGACAATGTCGACTTCGCCCTGATCGCCGCGAACACCTCCGGCTTTACCGGAGCGGATATCGCCAACCTTCTCAACGAGGCCGCCCTGATGGCGGCCAGGAAGAACGCCACAGAGATCACCCAGGCGGAGCTGGACGAAGCTGTTGAACGCGTGATCGCCGGTCCGGAGCGCCGCAGCAGAAAGCTCGGAAAAGAAGAGCTCGAGAAGGTGGCCTACCACGAGGCCGGACATGCCCTTGTCGCCGCCTTGTGCGAGAACGCTGACCCGGTCAGAAAGATATCGATCATTCCCCGCGGTCACGCCGCTCTTGGCTACACGATGCAGACCCCTGAAGAAGACCGCTACCTGACAAGCAAGCCTGACCTCCTCGACAGGCTCAAGGGGCTCCTGGCCGGCAGAGCTGCCGAGCTCCTCGTCTTTGAGGAGCTCTCCACCGGAGCCTCAAACGACCTTGAACGCGCGACCCATATTGCCAGGAGCATGGTCTGTCGTTTCGGTATGAGCGAAAAACTCGGGCCGGTCGTCTACGGAAAAGATACCCAGCAGGTATTTCTTGGCAGAGATATGACGCAGGAAGAGCGCAACTTCAGCGAGAAGACGGCCCAGGACATCGACGATGAGGTCAGGAGGCTGATCGCAAGCGCCAACGAAGAGGCTATGACGATCCTGGAGACCAACAGGATCTGCCTCAACCGGATAGCGGAAACCCTCCTCGAGAAGGAGGTCATGCAGGGCGAAGACCTCGACCGCCTGCTCAAGGAATTGCTCGGTGAAGAGGCGCTGCCGCGAGCGAACGGCCGGGCGGGAGCTTCGATGCCGAGCCCGCCG
>DODI01000585.1:2730-3006 GCA_003509045.1 Planctomycetota bacterium
AAGCCCGCCGGCAGCCGAAGTGGGCGATGCAGAAGAGACCTCCAAGGCCGAGGCCTGAACCTCGCGGCCGCGGCAAGAGCCTGCTCCCACTGCCAGCCCCATGGCCCTTGGCTGAAAATCCACGCCATCCTTCAAGCGGACCAGAGGACCGACCCTCTACAGGACGAACGAACCCCTCCCAGCTCAGATGGCCTCTGAGCCTCGCTCGCCGGTCCTGATCCGGATGACATCCTCGAGCGACTGCACAAAAATCTTGCCATCGCCGATGGTACCTTC
>DODI01000270.1:0-2666 GCA_003509045.1 Planctomycetota bacterium
GGCCCGTTGTGCTTGCGGGTCTGCAGACAGGCCAGCAGGCACTCGATGCCATCGTTGACTCCATTGCCGCGGATCCCGTAGGCCGCCAGCGAGCTTGGGGGGTAGTCGCCCGTCTCTGTGGCATAGGCCTCGACCGCGCTGACGAGCGCGGTAATGTTGTACTTCACCGCGCCCTCCTCGCCAGAGGTCCTACCGCTCATGACTCCCGAGAGAGCCAGGCCGGCAAGGATGGAGATGATCGACATGACCACGAGGATTTCAACAAGTGTAAACCCGCCGGCACGCCTTGAACCTGTCTTCTTCAGAGTCATTTTTTCTTCTTTGCCTTGGCCCTGTAGACCTTGAAATTGTCGACGGTGACCGAGTACTCGTTGCCGAGGGCATCGGTACGAGCCATCACAGACAGCTGGTAGCTGGTGGACAACCCCGGGACCTGGACCTCCCTGGCCACAGGCTCCCCATCGAAGTAGAGATCAAACATATTGCTCTTGGTTGCCCCCCTGGAAGTCCTCGCCTTGCGAATCTCGAGGGTGTGAAAATTCGTATCCGCCGCCCAGGTGACGTTGCCGACATAGGCGGCCCCCTTGACGGTTCCCTCGCCGGCAGCCGCCGACTCTTCGGGTTCAATCCATTCCCCCTTATTCGAACGCAGCCGAACCCTCACCCGTCCATCAAAGTCCCGGTAGAGGCTCAGGGCGGACAGGGCGCTGCGGGTTCCATCTGGACCGGTCAGGCTCAGTGAGGGCACCACATTGCCCGAATCGATCCGGAGGCGAACAGCCACTCTCTCGAGATCCCGGCTTCGATAGACGCGCAGCAGGCGAATCCCGCTCTCTCCATCAGGAGATTTCTGCTGTCTTCCCTTGAAGACGACGTTTGATTCAGCCGGAGCGACATCGATTCCGTAGAGCTCGATTTCGTTCCAGCCATCGATCAGGTCCTCGGCGGAGCTCTCAAACTCATCAACCCAGACCTGCAGGACCTCGAGATCACGGACCAGGTTGCGGGCGTGGGTGGCGTAGGCCTTCGCACCCATGGCAAAGGCCGTCTCCTTGCCTTTCTTCCCGGAGGAATTCTTTTTCAGCGCGGCGAGCGTCTGGTCAAAAAATGCCGCGGCCTCGGCGTGTTGTCCCTGGATGTAGTTGTAGTAGCCCAGCCCGTTAAGCGTCGCGGGGCGTCCCTCCTGGAGCTTATTGGCCCGGGCCAGGTAGCTGAGCCCCTGCTCAAGCTTACCCTGGCGCAGGAAGGCCAGGCCCGCGGCCTCGAGAACAGCGGGGTCCTCGGGGCTGACATCGACGGCGAACTCCAGGTTGGAGCTCGACCTGGCGCCCTCTCCCTTGCGAGCGTCGATGAGCGCCTGCAGGCGGGAGCAGGCCCCGAATACCGCCTGGCTCGCCACGTGCGCCGAACGAATAGAGGTCACCAGCTCCGCGGCTTCATCTGTTCGGTCCTGGCGAACGAGGATGGTCGCGAGCATCAGTCCCGGTAAGGGGTTGGTGGTGGACAGGTTGATTGCCGAGCGGTAGTGAGCCTCCGCCTCCGGCAGCTTCCCGCGAAGCTCCTGGATGGAGCCGAGCCCCAACCGCGCGCGCATGGAGATCTCCGGGTTCCCCGTGTCATCGAGAGCCTTGCGAAGGCTGTTTTCCGCCTTTGTGAATCGCCCCTCGGTAATATCCAGGATCGCCTGGTCAACCCGGGCCTGCAGATCATCAGGAACCTTACCCAGGTAGGCCTTGATTCTCTTGCCGGCCTCCTTCGATTTGCCGCCGGCGTAGTCGAGCGCCGCGAGACGCAGCTCCACGTCCAGGAAGTCAGGCTGAAGCTTCTGGGCCTCCGCGAACCGGTCGCGGGCAAGCATCGTCTTCTCGGCCCCTCCCATCCGGGTGAGGATGACGGCGCTATTGTAGAGACCCTCGAAGTTCAGATCACCCGTCAGCTCAGGCTGCAGAAGAGCCTCGTAGAGACCTAACGCCTTGGCGGGCTCTCCCCGCCGCATGTAGGCCGCGGACAGGAGCTGTCGCGCCCTGCGCCGCTGGGATCTGTTGGCCGCCGAGGTCTCCTCGCCAGCGGCAAGAACACGCTCAAAAAACTTGACTGCTCCCTCCGCCATCCGCAGCCTTCGCGACAGGATCATCCCGATGCGGAAATCCAGGTCAGGGCTGGAGAAGCCGGCCTCCTGCGCCCGCAGGTAGATCTCAAGCTCCTCGTTCAGAGGTCCCAGCTCGGCCTGGTCGAGAGCGTTTGTCCTGATATAGCTGGCCAGCAGATAGGGATAGATCGGAGCGAAGGAAGCATCCGCCCTCGCAGCCATGACCAGGTGCCTGTGGGCCATCGCCGGCATGGGACGCTTGCCTTCGAGCTTGACATGGGGAGTCCGGCACCACATAGCCAGCGCCATCTCAGCAGTTGCCCGCGCATCGCCGGCCTCGAGGGAAGCCCCCGGGCGTCCCTCCTTGCGCAACCACTTGGCCCAGTTGGCGTAGGCCTCGGACTCGGAGCGGCGCAGAATGATCTGCTTCACCTTGGCGGCCTCCAGCAAGGTGGTAACCGTTCGAATCTTGACCTTCAGGTCCTTTCCAAGGACGGGGTTGGGCTCGAGAATTTTGCACTCGATGGTCTCGCCCCCGGCGGTGATAACCCGGTCAAACGGTCTGATGCTGATGATT
>DODI01000270.1:2967-4842 GCA_003509045.1 Planctomycetota bacterium
GGTCAAAAGGTCTGATGCTGATGATGTCGGACGGAGGCCCGGGAGCCTGCGCATCCACGAGCGCACAGGGCAGGAGGCTGAAAAACGACGCGGCCAGCAAGGTCTGTAGCCTCTTCATCTCTCTCCACCTTTCTTGCCGCCCGCTCCCTCGACAGGAAGCAACCCGCCCTTGGGTACCGGCACCACTCCCGTGGTGTCCTCCGGAGCGCCGCCCGCGCCCGCGGCCGTGCCTGTGCCCGTGCCCGCGCCCGTTCTCGTGCCGGCATCCACCTCCTTGGGACTCTCCTCCGAAAAATAGATTCCCCCGTCGACGGGCGAGATCCCGCCGCTGAGGCCGGGAAGAATGCGCGAACGCTCAGGAATCGATGGCGGCAGGAGCGGCACGGCGTCGAGATCTTTCCAGCCCTCGGAGAAGCTGAAGGGATTGCGGCCCGCATCCTCCCCGCC
The DNA here is from genome assembly GCA_003509045.1 of Planctomycetota bacterium. Lineage (GTDB taxonomy): Bacteria > Planctomycetota > UBA8108 > UBA8108 > UBA8108 > UBA8108. The sequence continues at coordinate 3,415 of DODI01000270.1, forward strand.
GACGTAGCCCCTCGGCTCCGACATGAAGACCTCGCGCTCAATCCGCGCGATCGTGGTATTCGGCGGCTTGCGGACCTGGGTCGGCTTGATAAAGCTGAATACGACGGTATACATTCCGCCAAGGAAGATCAGCAGCGCCACGCAGCAGGCTATTTTTTCTCTGTTCAAGCTCATGGCCTCCTCCTTCGCCTGTTGCGCCCCGTTGGGCGTCTGCCGGGACCGGCGCTATCCTCAGCGGCAGCGCCTTCCTCAAGGCGGAAGCCGATAAATTCAATCTCACCCTCAAGCGCGCGCTCCTCTTCATTCGTGGAGCCTCTGGCCCCCAGGCTGCGCAACCTGACCTGCAGGAAAGGCTCACCGGACTGGACCTGCTCGAAAACCTTCTGCAAACTCTCGAAGGAGGTCGTCACGCCAATCGATACGGCCCGATAGAGGCATTTAACCGAGTCATTGTCTTTTACCGAAAGGCGATCAGGCTCGTAGGGTTCAGGGGTCTCGATCTCGATGACGCCGGACTTCACGAGCACCTCCAGCGCTCTCTCGACAATCGCGAGATCCGAGTAATGCTCCTGGTACTGGGCCACGGTGTCATCCTGCTCAACATTGAAGTCCCTCGCCGTAAGCGGTGCGGGCAGCCGGATACCAGCACGGTTGGCTTCCTGGCGAACACCCTCCCAGGTCTCCGAGATGGCCTTGTCAAACTTGATCTGGAGCTGGCTGTTCTCTCCGTCGAGCGCCGCGGGTTCCGGCAGACAGAGCTTGTCCTTCAGCCCTGCCTCGTGATCCTTACAGGCCTGAACCTTGCGCTTCTCCTCGTACCAGCCGTTCTTGAGCCCCTTGTGCAGAAGAACCACATCCTGCCGACGCTTCTGACTCTTCTTACGAATGTTCTCGGTCCCGCCGATATAGTTGCCGATATAGTGATCGGCTATGAGGAAAACAAGCAACCCGCCTCCAACCAGCAGGAGGAAGCGTTTGTTTTCTTCCCAGAAGTCTTTAAGCATTTTTTCTCTCGCTATCGCGCCCGGCCTGGCCGGGTCTCAAATGGATACGTACTGTGGTTCGATGATCATTTCAAAGCTGTACCAGGCCGCGGTGTCCGTCCTCGGCTGCTTGCCGAAGAAAACGTCCCGAACCCGCTCCTGCTTTTTCAGTTCACTCTGAAGATCCAGGACCCAGTCATGGCCTTTGCGTTTCTCATTGTTGGCCCGGCCTCGAATGATGAGCCGGTAGGTATTGTCGATGCTGCCATCCTCCGCCTCCTCCGGGGTCACATCGAGATCGACAAGCTCCAACTGGACCTCCGACCTGAGATGTACCGCCAGGTAATCCAGCACAAAAGCCTGGAACGCGGTCGGCTCGGCCTCGCGCAGCAGCCTGTTGATGCGTCCGCGCGCCTGGGTGCTCTCAGCCACCGCGGCCGCTTTT
>DODI01000199.1:0-4144 GCA_003509045.1 Planctomycetota bacterium
GGAGTCAGTCGGGTGAGGGAAGGCCTTTGAGAAGGCTCTATGCGGTAGTACTCGCCGGTGGGCGCGGCGGAAGATTCTGGCCGATGAGCCGGAAAGACAGGCCGAAACCTTTTCTTCCTCTTGGCGGAGATGGTTCCTCGCTGTTGTCGCTGACCTGTAGGAGGCTGGCCGGACTCCTCGACGGAGAAGACCGGGTTTTCGTTGTGGGACAGGCCGACCACGCCGGCCTCATCCAGCAGGAGCTGCCAGATCTCGCCCCGGGAAACTTCCTGGCCGAGCCGGAAAATCGGGGAACTGCCGCGGCGATCGCGCTGGCGGCGAGAGCGGTTCTGCAACTGGATCCCGAGGGGCTGCTGCTGGCCTGTCCCTCCGACCATCTCATCTCCGAATCTGACGAGTTTGCTCGTACGGTTCGATTCGCGGTGGACTGCTATGGAGACCTGCCCGCTGAAGTCGATCCGGCGACGGTTGTTCTTGGGGTCGATGCGGGCTCGCCTGATGCGGGCTTCGGCTATATTGCGTGTGGAGAGGAGCTTGCAGAGCTCGCTGGCCTGCAGTGTCACCAGGTCTTGAGTTACGTGGAGAAGCCGGACCGGGAGACCGCCAAAGCCCTGCTTGAAGGAGGGGGAGCGCTGTGGAGCACCGGGATCTTTCTCTGGAGCGCCTCGGGGTATCTCCGCTTGCTTGAGAGCTACCTGCCGGAGATCTGCGGGCTTCTCGATGGCTCAGCGCATGCGGCCCCGGTGCAGAAAGTGTCTGTTGATCACGGAATTCTTGAAAAGGCTGAGAGCGTTGTAGTGGTCAGGGGCTCTTTTTCCTGGGCGGATATCGGGACCTGGGAGCGTTACGGAGCTCAGCTGAAGGCATCAGATGGAGGCAACCGCATCCGGGGGAATTTTGTCGGCCTGGACACTGAGGACTGCATCGTTCTGTCAGATCGAAGGATCATAGGTACGATCGGGGTGAAGAATCTCGTTATCGTTGAGACAGAAGATGCCATACTGGTCTGTCATCGTGATTCCGTTGAGCGGGTGAAAGACCTCGCCGAAGAGGCGGATCGTGCCGCTCGTTCCGAGCCTCCATCGAGGTGATGGGCCTGGAAGCCGACCTGGAGAAGCAGGTGTAACGAAATGGGAAAAATCCTTGGAATCGATCATGGAGACAAACGCTTCGGTATCGCCCTGAGCGATGCAGGTCAGTTCATCGCTACTCCCCGCCAGGTCGCTACTGGAGAAGAGGCCCTCTGGGAGGCGCTCGGGACGTTCGTCAAAGAAGAAGACATCGAGGCTGTCGTCGTCGGCCTCCCCCTGAATATGGATGGGAGTGAAGGACCGCGCGCCAGGAAGGTGATCGAGTTTTCACGGGAGGTCGAGAAGAGGACCGGCTTGCCGGTAAATACCTGGGATGAACGTCTGAGCAGCTTCGAGGCGGAGAGCGCTCTTACGGAGGCCGGCATACATGGCTACAGACGAAAGGAAAGAGTCGATATGGTTGCGGCCCAGATCATCCTGCAGGGTTATCTGGACCATCTGAACAAGGAACCTCCGGTAATCGATGGATGAGGATCCAGCAGCTATTTTTTCTTTTGAATAGACCGCTGGAAGCAATCTTTAGCTTGCCCGAATAGGGCTCTGTGTTAGGATGGCAGGCTTGAAATTAAGAATAGAAACCAGATAGAAGGTCGGTTTACGAAGAATGGAAATAACCGAAATGACCCGTTCGGCCGTTGTCGAACAATTTGCCCGGAGCAAAGGCGATACGGGCAGCCCTGAGGTGCAGATAGCTCTTCTCAGTCAGCGCATCAAAAGTCTCACAGAGCACCTCAAGGAGCACAAGAAGGACCATGCCACTCGGCGTGGACTTCTCATGCTTGTGGGGCAGAGAGCTAAATTGCTGCGCTATCTTGCGCGTGAGAATTTCGAGCGCTATCGCACGTTGATTGGCGAACTGGGGATTCGACGCTGATCCATTCGGCGCGTGGCTTCCGCGTATCCTGGTCGATTGCAATCCTGTAGATCGACCTCTTCGCTGAATTCTGCTCCGATACCGAAGGCATCATCTAATAACAAATTAGCGCCCCCATGCAGGGGATGAATAAAAACAGGCTGTCCGTAGCGGCCAGTCGGCAAGGCCGACTGAGAGTAAATTGCCCGGGGAGCTTTAAGGAGGCTGGAAGCAAAGAAAATTTGGAGAACGGGGTCTCGGAGAGCCGAGGCGTCTCGAGGTAGAAGGTAAGAATCATTCAGTATTAGTTCAGAAGAAAAAAGAAGACGATGACAGTAAGAGTAGAAAAAGAAATAGCAGGTAGAACATTAGTTATCGAGACCGGGAAAATCGCCCGCCAGGCGAATGGGGCCACGATGGTCCGTTATGGAGATACGCAGGTCTTTACCGCGGTGACCTCCTCCTCGGCAAGGTTCGGCATGAGCTTCTTTCCTCTCACGGTTGATTACAGGGAAAAGACGACGGCCGCGGGAAAATTCCCCGGCGGCTTCATCAAGAGAGAAGGCCGTCCGACCACGAAAGAAATCCTGACCTGTCGTCTGATCGACAGGCCGATCCGTCCCATGTTTCCGGACAACTACACCAAGAACTCCGCGGTGGCGGATACGTCTGTAGCGGCGCAGGTCTTTTCGGTAGACCAGGAGAATGATCCTGATGTGCTGGCCGGCATCGCGGCTTCAGCGGCCCTCAGCGTTTCCGATATTCCCTTCCTCGGCCCCTTGGGGACGGTGCGAATCGGGTTGATCGAGGATGAGCTGATTGTTTTCCCCACCCACGAGCAGCTCAAGGAGAGCAAGCTTGACCTCGTCGTTGCCGGAACAATGGAAGCCGTCACGATGGTCGAATGCGGTGCAAAGGAAGTCTCCGAAGAGAAGGTGATCGAGGCTATCGCGAAGGCCCATGAGGTCATCTGCGAGATCGTTGAGATGCAGAACGAGCTCGTCGCCCAGGCCGGCAAGCCCAAGATGGAGCTTGAGGATCTTCCGGACCACTCCGAGCAGACAGCTGAGCTCAAATCGAAGTATTTTGATGGTTTCCGCGAAAAGCTGCTGACCGAAGGCAAGCACGCCCGCAGCGGCGCGGTGTCCGAGTATATCTCGGCCTGCATGGATGAGGTCAGCCCCGAGCCTGAAGAGGGTGCCGAGGCGGACCCCTCGCTTCCCGAACGCGATCTCGTCAAGAAGCTCCTGCGCGGGCTCTCCGAGGAGGCTGAACGCGAACTTATCCTCTCGGGAACGAGAACAGATGGGCGTTCCACTACCGATATCAGGGACATCCAGGGAGAGGTTGGAGTCCTTCCCAGGCAGGTCCACGGTTCCGCGCTCTTCACTCGCGGCGAGACCCAGTCTCTTGTCTCGGTGGCGCTTGGAACGGGCAAGGACCAGCAGATCGTTGATGGGCTTGGCGAAGAGTACCGTGAGCGTTTCACGCTTCACTATAACTTCCCGGCATTCTGCGTCGGTGAGTCATGGCCCAATCGCGGGCCGAAGCGGCGGGAGATCGGTCATGGCAACCTCGCCCAGAGGGCCCTGGCCGCGATCATGCCCGAGGAAGAAGACTTCCCCTATACCGTCCGAATTGTTTCGGATATCACCGAGTCCAACGGCTCATCCTCAATGGCATCGGTTTGCGGTGGAGTTCTTGGACTCATGGACGCCGGAGTCAAGATTCGCCAGCCGGTTGCGGGTATTGCTATGGGGCTGGTCAAGGATGGCGACAACATCGCGATTCTCAGCGACATCCTCGGCAGCGAGGATCACAACGGTGACATGGATTTCAAGGTCGCTGGAACCCAGTTCGGGATTACGGCCCTTCAGATGGACATCAAGATCACCGGGGTTAGCCAGGAGCTCCTGGGCCAGGCCCTGGAGCAGGCGAAGGCGGGAAGGATTCACATCCTCAAGGAGATGCTCAAGGCGCTCAATAAACCGCGCGCCGAGATCTCCCCCTATGCCCCGAGGATTATCCAGATCCGTATCGATCCTGAGAAGATCGGCCTGATCATTGGACCTGGAGGCAAGATGATCAAGAGCATCCAGGAAGAGACCGGGACGACCATCGAGATCGAGAACGATGGAGTCGTGACGATCTGGAGTACCGACATGGACGGTGCCCAGGGAGCCCAGGCAAAGATCGAGGC
>DODI01000610.1:0-9030 GCA_003509045.1 Planctomycetota bacterium
TTTTTCTGACAGAATCCTGCGCAGGTCTCCATCAGAGAGGATTCCCGATAGTTCACCGTTTTCTGCCACGACCAGGGCCACTCCGATGTTTCCCTTTCGTGACATTTCACCGATGGCTTCAGAGAGAGTGGCCTCTTCAGGTACGACCGGCAGGTCATCACCTTCACGCTGCAGGTCCTTTACCTGGTAGCGCAGGCGCTGTCCAAGGTTGCCGCCAGGGTGGAAATCAGCGTAGTTTTCCGCGGTGAAGTTTCTTTCCTCCAGCAGCGCCATGGCCAGGGCATCTCCGAGGGCGAGGGTGACGGTGGTGGAGGCAGTTGGAGCCAGCCCCAGCGGGCAGGCCTCCCGTTCCACTCCCGTGTCGAGGGTCAGCACGGCAAGGCGGGCGAGGGAAGAGTCGCTGCTGCCGGTGAAGGCTATGATCTCTACTCCCATCTGCTTTGCCGCATCGCAGACCGCCAGGACCTCCGCCGTCTCTCCGCTGTTGGAGACAGCCAGGAGTATATCTCCGGAGGCCAGCATTCCGAGGTCGCCGTGGAGGGCTTCGACGGTTCGCAGGTAGAAGGCAGGGGTGCCGGTGGAGGAGAGGGTGGCCGCTATCTTTTCACCGATCGTGCCGGACTTTCCGACCCCGGTCAGGGCGACGCGGCCTTCGCAGGCGAGCAGTTTTTCGGCCACCTCGCTGAAGGTTTTGTCGAGACCGGCAGCCTTGCGGAGGATGGCATTGCCCTCCTCTTCCAGGATTTTCCGGCCCCTGTCGATAATGTCGTCAGATTGTGCGCACATGGCAATGAGGGTTAACACCCCGGGGGGGTGGTGTAAAGCGATAATGCGACTGCGTTCATTTTCTCAGAGGTCCAGTGCCCCGCCTTCTTCCCGGTCCCGGGCATTGATCAGCAGTTCTTTTACCTCGTCGAGGTTCCTGCTGTCGTAAAAGGTCACATTGGGATGGGGGACGTCCTTGTTTTCAGAATCTCCCGGCATCAGCCCGAGCCCGTTTTTCCTGTGTTTCAGCCAGCCCTTCATGAATTTCCAGTAATCATCTACCAGCACCCGTCCGTAGACGGTGCCTTTGTCCCTGGTAATGGTCACCTGGGTATCTTCTCCAAGGTGATGCTGGCACCACTCGGGTTTCTCCGCCCAGGCGTGCGGGACGGCATTTGGCCCCTTGGTCAGGATCCTGATCTCAAAACCCAACTCCTGGGCAATTTTCATGACCTCCATTCCTACCGGGATCGGCTTGAGCTCCCGCCACCAGCCGTGTGTCTTCTCGATGGTTTCCTTCCGTGCCTTGATATGGCCGGGGGCGTCTTCGTCCCACAGGTTGTCTCCATCACTTCCAGGTTCCTCCGGGCTTCTCATGCTCTCCATGTCGCGCTTCATGGCGCTGACGTAATCGGCGATGGTTCCGTCCATGTCAAAAAGTGCGATGGGTTTGATGGGTTTGTTCATGTCCTGATTTAAATCCAGTGTTCCTGGTTCCTATGGCTGCGCTTCGGAAGGATTTCAGACTGCCGGGGCCGTCACTGTCCGCAACATCAAAAATGCAGATGGCAGCGGGCCTCTGTATTCGGTTATCTTGCGCCAATCATGGCTGGAAGTAAATCCGAACCAGAAAAGGAAACCTGTCTTCTTCGCGGAGCCCGCGTGCTCAGCGGCGGAGAGGATCTCGGAAGCCCCGGGGTGCTTATCAGCGGCGGTCGGATCGTCGCTGTAGGTCCCGAGGCGGCTAAGATGGCCAGGGGAACCCGCTGCACGAGGCTGAAGCTGGATGGATTCACCCTCACTCCCGGTTTTGTGGATCTCCATACCCACGGGGCCGGAGGGGTTGATTTTGTCGAGGCATCGGCCGAAGAATTTGAGCGCTCCATGGCTCATTATCTTGCCCATGGAGTGACCTCTCTGTTGGTCAGTGTTTACCCGACCAGCTGGGCCAGGTCCCTGAAGGTGATTGAGAAGCTCAGCTCCTTTATACGGCAGGGGCGCGGGAGAGGGGTCGCCTTCGGCATTCACCTCGAGGGGCCGTTTGTGAGCCCGGCTCGCCCCGGCGCCCTCCCACGGAGCTATTTCCGCAGGCCCTCGGTGAAAGATTTCCGCAAGCTCCTCGCCGCCGGGGATGGACTGGTGCGTACGATGACCCTGGCTCCGGAGCTGAAAGGGGCGGCGGGACTCATTCGTTTCTGCCGGCAGAACAAGGTGGTGCCGGCCTTCGGTCATTCCAACGCCGATTACGGGGAGACCTGCGGATCCATCACCGGCGGTATTCGCTACGCCACCCACCTGTTCAACGCGATGAACGGGATCCATCATCGGTCACCGGGAGCCGTCACGGCCCTGCTGGAGGATCCGCGGGTCGCGGTCGAGGTGATCTCCGATGGGCATCATGTTCAGCCGGCGGCTCTCAGACTTATCAACAAGCTGAAGAGCGAAGACAGGATTATCCTCGTCAGTGATTCGACCCATCCCTGCGGCCTGAAGGATGGCCGCTATCGTTTTGCCGGAGCCGAGGTCTTTTTGCGTGACGGTGTTGTTCGGCAGAAAAACGGTACGCTTGCAGGCAGCGCCCTGACCCTCGAGAGAGCTCTCAAGGTCCAGGTGAAAGAGGTCGGGGAGCCGCTGGAGAAGGCCGTCCGCTATTGCACTCAGAACCCCGCCGCCGCCGTGGGAGCCTCGCGACAGTTCGGCTCCATCGCTCCCGGTAAGCGGGCTGATCTCGTCCTTCTGGACTCCAAGTTCCGAGTAAAAGCAACCTGGCTCAAGGGGACGCTTTCACACGTCAGAGGTCGTTTACCAGTATAGGTTTATAGAGGCTTGTCGACGGGGACAGATCTCCGGGAGCGTGGTAAGCTTGATGGTACGCGCCGTACTGGCGCTGTCTGGAGGTCTCTACGAATGCGCAAACACATAGGTCTGTTCTTTATCATCCTGGCCCTGCTGCCTGGGTGTGACCGGTCTTCGATACCCCTGCCTCGGCTGGTGATCAACGAGGTGATGGCTCGAAACGAGTCTTTTTCAGACTTCGAGACCAACGGTCTGCCTCTCGACTGGGTGGAAATCTACAATCCCAATGATAAGCCGCTGCGCCTGGAGGGGTACACCCTCTCGGATAATATCGAGCGGTCCGGCAAGTACCGGTTTCCTCCGAACCTGACCCTCGAGTCCGGTGGATTCGCGCTGGTCACGCTCGTGGGAGGCAATGACCTGGCTGCCGCCCAGGCCGCCAGGGAAGAGCAGGGGAGCGTAGAGGTTGTTCTCACCGCGCTGCACGCCGATTTCGGTCTCAATGCCGCCAGAGATTCCATCTTTCTGTTCGCCAACGGCCGCCAGATTGACCGTGTAGGTGTCCGGAATCTCTCCGCTGATTCCAGCGTGGGACGTTTTCCCGATGGCGCCGATTCGATTGCTACCTCCTTCGCTCCGACTCCAGGGTTCGGCAACAATCCCCACGGCGCTCTCCAGCCGCGTTTCGCCGCCGGCGGCCAGCCCCAGCCGAGTCTTTGCAGTGCCTCGGATGAGCCGGTTCGTGTGAGGTTTACTATCCTGACCGATCCCGGTATTCCTCTGCCGGAGGTACGCATGGAATTCATTGGACGGCCGGGTTGTGATGCGGCTGACCAGGACCCCGAAATCTGCCGGGCTCTCTTCGGTGAGCCGGGGGTGGTGGTGAATACCTCCTCGGTGGATATCATCCCGGGCGGCGAGCTTGAATGCCAGGGGACCCTGGTCCCCGGGCAGGGCGACACCCATCCCCAATGCCCCCAGGAAACGGTCGATGGGAGCTACGGTAACCAGGCAGTTCGTGTCCTGACCTACGAGGCCCTGCTCCCCTCGGCCGATGCGATGGGAGAGGTGGAGACCATCCTGTGGAACCTGACAATAACCGATGAGCTCGGGGAGCTGAGCCTGTGCCGCTGCTTCTCCTTTGGAGGCGGCTGCGTCACCCTGGTGATCAACGAGTACCAGGCACGGAATATCGATACGTTGAAGTTTGTCTGCGAGACCTGCGAGGACAACCAGGCGGTGCGGACGCCGGACTGGATCGAGGTTCACAATTACGGCTCCGAGCCGATTGATATCACCGAGTTCGGCCTGGTCGGGCGGAATGCCGCGAGGGACAACAATCTCGCGACCTGGATGTTCGGCCGTGACACCGATGGAGAGCCTGACCCGGGCTACCTGCTGATGCAGCCGGGAGAGTGTCGACTGGTCCTGGCCGATGGAGATGGTGGCGATGTGAGACGGGTTTACAGGATGCTGGTTCCGGATGAGACCGGCAACCTCGTGCCTGACCTGACGCGGAAATTCTATTCAACCCGTTTCGCGCTGAACCCGAACCGCAGGAGCGGGGCGGATGAGTTCGCCCTGACCGCCGCTGTGGGAAGCTTTCATGCGGTGATTGACCGGGCGGTACTGGATTTCAGCGCCTACGCGGCCGCCCATCCCGAGATGGACCTGGTCGATGATGACTTTTTCCTGCGTGATCTTTCGGCTGCAAGGTTTCCGGCTGAGGACTTCCCTGCTGCCGAGACGCTCCAGGAACGATACGCCCCCGAGGCCTTGAGCCCCGGGCGCGTGACCGATTGCCCGTCGCCGCCTGCGGCGCTCGATGATCTCGGCGCCTGCGTCAATCGCCTTGCCTGCGATAAGCCTCCTCGTTTTATCGAGGAGGTGGCTGTCCGTCCGGGAGTTTCCGCTTCGGCGGCTGCCGGGAGGCGGTGTCCGCGGGTGGATGAGCCCGCGGAGGTGGTGACCTTTGTCGCGATCGACGCGACGAGCTCGGCCGCGAGAGAGTCGCAGGGCGAGGCGGCCTTTACCGTCGTGCTGAATTATCTTCACGAAGATGGATCCTCTGGCACCCTTGATGAGAGCTCGGGGTTGATGATCCGGCCGGCCGAGGACCGCCTGGAAGACACGCCGCCGGGCATGATGCTCTGGGAGGCGACGGCCATCATCCCACCGCTGCCCGCCGGACTGGTAGGCTTCAGCCTGACGGTTATCGACCAGCGCCAGGGGCTCAGCGTGTTCTTTGATGAGGAGAGCGCGCCGCGGGAAGATCCCGAAGGCGCGCCGCAGATTTCCTTCAGCTATCTCTCCGGCGGGTTCCCCGGTGTACCCCTCAGGCTCAGCGAGATCCTGCCTGACAACGAGAGCATCGAGCTTCCCGGGTTTGCCGGCTTTCCCGCTGACAGGTCGCCGAATTACATCGAGCTTCATCTCCCGCAGGACTCCGAGGCAGAGCTCTACGATCTCTCTGGTCATTACCTGGCCGTCGAGCCGGAGCCCGGAGATCCTGTTGGCAGGGCGCGGGCTTTTGCGCTGCCGGATGGGATCGCTCCCGTGGCCCGGGGCGGCTACCTCCTGCTGGCGCTGGGGCTGGTTCCCGACGGAGGGCTTCCCGTTCCCACGGTCGGGCTCGATGGACTCGAGCTCGACTCCTGCTCGAGCACCCTCTACCTGGTGGGACCTGATGAGCTGGGTAATTGCGTCGTTGACAGGATCTCCTGGAGTTGTCCCGCCGATTTCCAGGGGGGCGAGATCACCGAAGACCTGGCCTACGGCGTGCCCTGCGAAGCGATCGGTGAGAGCATGCTGGTCAGCCCGACACCGGGCGCCGACAATGGTCTCGAGCCGCTCTTCTTCTCGGCTTTTCATACCGAGGCCGGCAGCGATGATCCTAATCCCTGCGTTGCGCCGGGATCTTTCCCTGTCCTCGCGGCCATCTTTTTTCTCGATGAGGCCCTGGTGGCGGCCATGGGGGAGGATGCGGTCGCCGGAGCGGAATTCGACATCAGCGGCGCCATGGCGCTAGGATCTTCCAGCAGGGTTCTCCTCGGCGAGACCTTCACCGCGCCATCGGGCTATAGCGCAGTGCGTGTCAGCCAGCCCCTGCTTCTGAACGGAGGGGCGGGCGTTACCCGGGTCGAGTATTCGGTCTCGCTCCAGGATGCCTGCGGCAATGTCGTATCATCCTGCGGGGCGGAAGGCCGCTGCTTCAGCCTGGGGATTGGAACGGCCGAGCTGCCGGCGATTTCCATCAACGAGGTAAACAGGAGCTATCCTCTGCCCGGCAGCGGCGGGGAGGCGCGGCCCTGGCTGGAGCTCTACAATGACTCGGGGGCGAACATCGAGCTTGGAGGCATGTTCCTCTCGGCTGATCCGAGCGACCCCCGGGCTGTTCCGATTCCGGCTGGGACGATTCTCTCCGCTGGCGGCTCACTGGTCGTGCTGACCGATGGGGGGGGCGCGCTCGAGGGAGCCGAGGCGCCGGCTCACCTGGTCGTCGAGCTCGAGTGGGTAACCCGAAGGCTCTTCTGCCTCGATCCGAACTCTCCCTGCGATGACCCCAATGGGGCGGACGTGATCAGGTCAACCTGCGGGTTTGACCCCGAACGTCCGGGGGACTCCGCGCCGCCAGTGCGAATCTATCTTGTCGACAGGGTGGAGCGCGGTTCGTGCCTGGTCGATGTGTTTGGTTTTCAGTTTCCCAATCCGGACTGTTCGGATGGAACCAGCCTCGGGCGTTTTCCCGATGGGGGTGGAGATATTATCGTTTTGGCGGCGCCCACCCCTGGGGCCGGCGCGGAGCCGGTTACCTTCATTCGCGGCGATGCGGATGCCAACGGGGAGGTGAACATGACCGATGGGACGCTGATTCTGAGCATCAGCCAGGAAGATCCTCCCTCCTGTATGGATCGCTACGATGCGAATGACGATGGGGAGGTAAACTTCATCAACGATGGAATCTACCTGATGAATTTTTTGAACTCCGGCGGTCCACCGCCTCCTCCTCCCTATCCGGAGGAGGGTGAAGATCCTACTGTCGATGACCTCCCATGTACGAGATGACAAGGGGGCAGAGCTCAGCAGTCTTTTTTTCGGAACCTCTGTCCGGCGTTATCGCTCCTTCGAGTGCGCCATTTCCCTGTTCCACGGATAACTGGAACGATACAGGACATCGGATGCCGATATCTAACCTATGAGAAATATAGCCATGAAGCCTGTTTACAACTGGTTGGCCGGAAGAATGAGCATCGCCGCCACGCTGCTCTTTACCATAGCCCTGGCGCCGCTGGGGCTGGTTCTTTCCCAGGATGCCGCTCCAAAAGCCGGTGTCCAGGAGCAGCTCGAGAAGCTCAGCGAGGAGGTCGATGACCTCAAGGCGAAGCTCAAGAAGCTCAAGGACGACAAGTCCGCCGACAGCCTGGTTACCCTTGGAGGAGGGGAGCTGAGACTGGGCGGGAAGGTGGAGCTCAATTTTCTCGATTCGCAGAATGATGACCATCTCAGCGATGAGCTGGGAAGTAATTTCGTTCCAGAACACCTGGATCCTCACCTTGAGCTTCAGCGTCTTCGGCTAGCTCCCGTTTTCGTGCTCAACCGCTGGATCAAGGTGCAGTCGCAGCTTGATTTTCAGGTGGATGGCGACACGCTTCTCAAGGAGATGGCTGTTCGCCACGATATCCAGCCCAATTGGTGGCTGCGATCGAGGTTCCAGCTCGGGCTGGATGACCGGTTTATTCGTCCGGCTCGCAGGACCAAGACCTATCCACTCATCGGCAACGCCTTCTGGCGCGATGAATCACTGGCCGCGGTGTGGCAGCTGACCTTTGGACACAGGAAGGGAACGGCTGCCGGTGTCGAGCGATTTGAAAAGAACAGTGAAAGCGGCGGCTCCTCAGGCGGGGGAGCTTTCACAGAGGGCTTCGCGGAAGATGCAGGGGGAGACGAAGCCTCCGCCGCTGATGTGCAGGGCCCCTTTGACTTCTCCAATAATTGGGGAGCCTTCAGAGCGTCCCTCTCTCTGGGCCAGGGCTACCAGCTGGGCAATAAAGAGGTTGCCTTTGACGCGGCCCGCTTCAATGACATCATCCAGGATGACCGTGAGCTCGAGGATGATCTCGCCTTCGGTGAGCTGGGGATCGGCCTGGGCTGGGAGCGCGACTTTGAGAGGCTGGGGGATGTGGCCGTTTCGGCCTTTTACTTTACGGATCAGCTTGGCGATGGCTCGATCGCTTTCCTGACGGGCGACCTGATGACCAATCGTTTTCCCGACAATTCCGTCGAGTCCGGCTATGGAGATTCTACGTCTGACGGATCGAGCCGGTACGGGGTTGGATTCGATTACTTCCTCGCGGCCGAAGACATCTTCCCGCACAGGAAGACGAGCCTGCGTAAGCAGGATGGCCTGCGGCTGGCCTTTCAGTTCATCTCGGCCGAAGATGGCGAGCTGGACCGTGATGGCTGGTATACCCAGGCCTCTTATCGCTTTTCTTTCGGTAAGCTGCTGGGCGACCGCTATTTCCGCAGTGTCGAGCCCCTGGTTCGTTACGGCGTCCTCAATGTGGACGCCCCTGGCTCAGGAGGAACGTCCTTCAAGGATCCAGGCCTGCCGGGTACCTGGGATCGCCAGGCCCTGACGCTGGGTGCCATCGTGGAGGTGACCGGTGATATTTTCATGAAGTTCGAATACATCATGAACTCTGAAGATGGCGGCGGGGTCGAGGTCGATAATGATGAGCTGCTCCTCCAACTGCTGCTGACGTTCTGAGCAGGAACCCCGTCCTGATCGTACAGAGCCTCCTCCGGTCAGCGATGGTTGACACACCACGATCACGCCTCTATCATCGGGTTGCGTGTAATGCTTTGATCTTCAGGGTTTTACGCAATTCGAACGGCAGTCTTTATTCGCGGGTGGAAGTGGCGGCGAGATAAGTTCGCCGGCAGGGACTTCGGGGCAAAAAATTTAGCGAAAGTGGGTCCTTCCGTGCTTCAGGGCAGAAGCGATAACGGGCGGATCGTTGACGGAAAGCTTCGCGGGCTCAGCCCGAATTTCATTCATCGATCCGAGCAGAAATACGAGCTCACCGCGGCGGAGACGGCCGTGCTCGAGGGCGAGATCAGGGGTTGTCTCCCGGTCTATGAGTTCAACCCCGGCTATCCCTACACTCATATTACGACGGTGTACTACGACACCCCCGAGCTCAGGCTCTACGAGCGGGCGAGCAGGAGCTACGACGACAACCTGAAGAT
>DODI01000387.1:0-7533 GCA_003509045.1 Planctomycetota bacterium
CTTCTGCCCGGGACGCGCCCCTCCAGCGCCATCCGGCTTTTCCCGATAGGCGCCCTGGGCCAGCTCGCCCTTGACCTCAAAACGCAAGGTGACGCTCTGGCTCTTCTCATCGTAAATAATCTCCCGTGCACGCACAGGCCCTTGCAGTTCTTCGTGGTCAAGATGCAACGACTGCGGCGTGTTCCCGAAGAAGCGCAGCTGCCGTACAGAAGAAGACCAGGAGGCCTTCTCGCCGCGCATCTCAAAGCTCTTGCCGCTAACCATCAGCGGACTCCCTTCGGCGGAATGCGCTGTCAGCGACCTGATAGACCGCAAATCCCTCAGCACTCCTGCGCCGCCATTTTCTGCTGAAGCCTCACCTTCTACGCCTTCTGCAAACTCAACATCGGCTCGGGCAGCCTGGATAAGCAGATCCGGGCGACTGGTGATCTCTTCTCCCCTGTAGAGCCGCACCTCTACGGCATCCGTCAAGGTACACTGCCGGGACTCCTGCTCGAAACGAATCTTGCCTGCTAATACAACCCCGCCTTTTTTTTCCAGTTGGGCCCTCTGTTCCTTGGTCCCGATCAGCTCAAAAACCTTCTGCTGGGCAAGGAGGTGCACTTCCGGAGCGGAAAAGCGATAAAGCCCTTTAGAACGCGTCGTCAGCCTGACTGGGCGGGTCCCGTCGCCGCGGGCAAGCGCCTTCTTGAGAGCCTTGCCACCCTCAAACAGCAATCCGAGGTAATCGGATTGGATCTCGACAAACTGAGCATCTCCGCTCCCGGTTTTTTCCGCGCGCACTTCAGTTCCGACAGGCCGGAGATCGTCCAGGTTGATCTTGGCGCTTACCGACCCTTCAAACCAGGCGCCCTCAGGGCGTCCATCTACAATGAGATTGATCTTTCTCGCCTCAATCCAGCTTTCACCCTGGGAAAGACGCGGGAACTCCTTTTCGAGCCCCTCCAGGGTGGCCTGCTGCTGCTCGGCGCGATAGGTAAGAGTCTTTCCGTTCGCCTGAAACGGTCGCGGTCCGGCCTGCTCGGCTTCGCCCTCCTGCACATTACGCCGCCAGCCCTTGCTCCGCAGAACAACCCCGCGAGGATTATTGCTTCGAGCAATAAAATAGGACAAGGCGTTCTTTTCCCCGCCTTTTTCTTCAAGCCCGTTAAAAGCCACCTCTACCTCGTCTGCGTCAAAATCAAGCCGGTCCAGCTCATCGCCGTCTGTGGGCCGCTTTGCGCCACCCGGAGCCTCATCGCCGCCAGCATTACCTCCTGGCTGATTGACATATTGCTCCGCGCGCAATCGCGCCTGGCCGCGACGCTCTTCTTTTCCCGCCATCTTGAACGAGCCAGAGACCTCCTGCAGAAAAAGCCGCTCGCTGTGAGGACGCATGATGGCTCTCTCGGCAACAAAATCAACGTCCGGCCCCTGGAGGGTGGGGCGGCCGGTCAAAACGCCCTCAAAAGTCCTGCCGCTCGATTCGCCGGCGTCCGCCCCCGAAACATTCACCCACTCAAGCTTGTCGCCATCAAGAAGATAGGTCCGCGCGTCGCGGGCGATGCGGGCTCGAACCCTGCCGCCCTCCCAGGTCGCAAGGGCTCGGCGAGGTGAAGGTTTTTTTCTCCGGTCATCAATCTCGAGCTCAAGCTTCTGGCATTCGAATCTCGTATTGCCCACAGCAGGAGCCTCGCCAGGAGCTTTCGGACGAGTCCCCTGAAAAATCAAAACGTTTTTATTAAAGGTAATAAAGGTCGTCTCCCGGTCCGTCTTGGGTCCCGAGCGGCTGAAATTGAGCTCCAAGCTACCCTCGCAGGTAACGATCACCTTGTCATCCCGGCTGGGTAGCGGCTGCTCACCTGCCTCCGAAAGGGTCAATCCGCCCCCCACATCCGGATCCAAATAGGTATAAACCGGCGGCTTGAAACGCAAGACCTCCATCCCGGATGAGCTGGAATGGCCCTCGAGTCCCGCCGTGCTGTAAACCTCCAGGTACGGATTGACAATCGACACCGGCTTCTTCGACTCAAGAATGAAGCGGGTCTTTCCCTGGGCCTGCGTTTCGTTTTTGAACAGCAGCTCCTCAAAATGGAAGGTCGTGCCTTCATTCGTTGTCCCGCGGCCATTGTAAAGAGTGACCGTGATCAGCCCGCTGCCCTTGACCAGGCCTCCTGTTCGTTGATAGACGGCGTTTTCGAACTCCAGCAGCAGCCCCCTGGACTGCTGGTCCTTTCTCTGTACGGGGACGGTCCCGCCTCCTTCATAGATTGGGATTTCGATGGCCCCATTCTTCAGCTTGAGGCTGTCCAGCTCGTCGATTCTGGCCCCATCTCTGAGGTCTCCCCTCGGCAGTTCAGCGCGCAAGGTGAAATTGCGGCGGCCCAGCTTGACGTTCCAGAAGTCGAAATCGAGGTAGTTCTTCTCGCTCTCGTCTTCGTTAACGTTATGGCTGACCCTGAGTCCACCGCGATCCGTGGCTGAGGCCCCGAACCAGTGCTTAAACTCCCCGGTGGCCACAATGAAAAGGCCCAGCATGGTCAAAAAGACTGCGCTGAAAAAGGCCGCTGCTTTCACGAGAATTTCTCCAAAGCTGACTTCAATAGCCCCCGAGCCTCAAGAACCAGCTCAGCTACCTCGCGAACGGCCCCCTGGCCGCCAACTGCGCTGGTCACATAGGCCGCCTGTTTCCTGACCTCCGCATGAGCGTTTGCCACCGCCACCGGGAAGCCCGCCACGCGAAGGCAGGGCAGATCATTAACATCATCTCCGATGTAGCAGACCTGCTCCGGCTCCAGGCCCTGCCCTCGAATGAGGTCTTCAAGGTGTTGCTTCTTCCGGCTGACCCCGGTCAGACAAAGCCTGATCCCGAGCCCGCGAGCTCGATGGTCTACGGCTGGACAGCTGCGGGCCGACAAAAGCGCGACCTCGATACCTGCGTCCATCAGCAAGCGGATACCCATTCCGTCAACAACCGAGAAGTTTTTATATTCTTCTCCGCGGTCGTTAATTCCGATAACTCCGTCCGTCAGGGTTCCGTCCACATCGCAGACGACCAAATGAACGTTTTCTGCCGACATACCGTATTTCCGGCAAAGCCTACTGGCATCTTCACTTCCGCAGCCACAGCCAAAAAAGCGCGGCCTGGTGAACTCCTATAATCCACCGCAGGAATTGTAGGGGCCTCGGCAGGATTGGCAAGAAAATAGGCCCTTAGGGAACCTTCGCCCCCTCCAGGAGATTGTCGAGAACGCCTGGATCCGCCAGCGTTGTCGTGTCTCCAAGGTCGTCCGTCTCGCCCTGACCGATCTTCCGCAGGATGCGCCTCATGATCTTGCCGCTGCGAGTCTTCGGCAGGCCGGGAGCGAATTGGATCCTGTCAGGAGTCGCGATGGGACCAATCTGCTCACGAACGTGACTCACCAGCTCCGCCTTGAGCTCCTCGCTCCCTTCGATGTCGCCTGTAAGGGTTACAAAAGCGTAGATTCCCTGGCCCTTGATCTCATGCGGCATGCCGACGACCGCTGCCTCTGCAACCGTCGAATGAGCCACCAGGGCGCTTTCTATCTCGGCGGTCCCCATATTGTGGCCTGAGACGATGATGACATCATCGACCCGGCCGGTGATCCAGTAATAGCCGTCTTCATCTCTGCGACAACCATCCCCGGTGAAATACTTGCCCGGGAACTGGGCGAAATAGGTGGCCTTGAACCGTTCATGGTCGCCATAAACAGTGCGCATCATCGATGGCCAGGGATGACGAATGCATAAGTTGCCGCTGGCCGCCCCTTCGAGCTCTTTGCCCTCATCATCGACCAGGGCGGGCTGAACCCCAAAGAACGGCAGGGTGGCCGACCCCGGCTTCGCATCAATGGCCCCGGGCAGGGGGGTAATGAGAATGCCCCCGGTCTCCGTTTGCCACCAGGTGTCAACAATCGGGCAGCGCCCCTTGCCTACATTTTCGTGATACCAGCGCCAGGCCTCCGGGTTAATCGGCTCGCCAACCGTTCCAAGAAGACGAAGGGAGGGCATCTTGTGGGAATCCGTCCAGCCGGTGCCTTCCCGCATCAGGGCGCGAATAGCGGTGGGGGCGGTATAGAAAATATTTACGTCGTACTTTTCGACCACATCCCAGAAACGCCCATGATCGGGGTAATTCGGCACCCCCTCGAACATGAGAGTGGTAGCCCCATTGGCCAACGGGCCATAGACGATATAGCTATGCCCGGTGATCCAGCCTATATCCGCGGTACACCAGTAGACATCTCCCGGGTGGTAGTCAAATACGAGCTCGTGGGTAATCGACGTGTAGAGCAGATAGCCTGCGGTGGTGTGGAGGACCCCCTTGGGCTGCCCGGTGCTGCCGGAAGTATAAAGTATGAACAAGGGGTCCTCGGCCTCCATGACCTCCGGCTCGCAGCTGTCGGCCTGGTCGGCAACAAGGTCGTGCCACCAGAGGTCCCTTCCCTCCGTCATGGCAACCTCGCCCGAAGTGCGTCGCAGAACAACGCAATTGCGGACGCATTCAAGGCCTTCAACGGCCTCATCAGCGATGGCTTTCAGCGGAATCGTCTTGGGGCCACGGAGACCTTCATTCGCGGTAACCACGATGCTGCACGATGAATCAAGGATCCTCGTCCGCAGCGAATCCGCGCTGAAGCCGCCGAAGACAACGCTGTGAACCGCTCCAATGCGGGCGCAGGCCAGCACCGAAACAGCAAGCTCGATGACCATGGGAAGGTAGATGCACACTCGGTCGCCCTTCTGAACGCCAAGGGAGCGTAAGCCTGAAGCAAATCGGCAAACCTCGGCATGGAGCTCCCTGTAGCTCAGGCTCCTTGAGTCGGAGGGGTCGTTGCCCTCCCAGATGATGGCTGTGTCATCTCCCCGGCCCGCGTCAATATGCCGGTCCAGGCAGTTAACAGACGCGTTGAGTTGGCCTCCTTCAAACCACCGAACCGAAGGCTCTTCAAAGTCCCACTCACAGACCTTATCCCAGGGTCTGATCCAATCGAGCCGCGCGGCCTTCTCGGCCCAGAAGGCATCGGAATCTTCGATGCTCCGCTGGTACTCCTGGCTGTATTGCTCAAAGCTGCCTATGTGAGACCGTTCACTGAATGCCGCTGGCGGCGAGTATCTGGCGTCCTGTCCTTCAGACATTTTCGTCTCTCCCGAGGTTATTCATTTATTCAGCGGTCACAGAATATAACCCATTTTCCTTGTCGGATGGGAGGGCTGGAAGCTGGACGTGGCGTGGAATATGCTAAACTTCGAACGAGATGACGATCTACGCCGCCAACCTGAGCGCCTCTACGCCTGCCGCGGCCCAACAGAGCGCGACCGCAATCCTAGATGCCGGCTTCGGTGGCATCGTGCTGAGATCCCCAGTACAGCATGAGGCCTGGGGCGCCCTGCGAAAATTGTTACCTAAAGATTCGGTCAAGGCGATCGAACTCTTTCTGCCCTCACCCCGTTCGCTGCGGCCCGGTGAGCGCGCCCCCTTCTGCGCGGGCGCCGAGAATAAAACGGAACGCTCTGAAAATCTTGCCCAGGCCCGGAAGACCCTCGAGGCCGCCGACCAGCTGGGAATCCCCCTGGTCCTCGTCCCCATGACCCGCCTGAACATCGCCGGACTCGGGAGGAGCTACCTGGAGCCAACCGCCTCACCGGAACAGGAGCAGCTGAGCTTTCGCGCCGAAAGCGATGAGCTGCGTGCGCGAATGGATTCGCTCCTGGCGCTTCTTTCGTTCCTCCTGGAGCAAGCTGAGCGCTATGCGACGACCATCTGTCTTACGCCTGGCAATCGCCCCGGCGAGCTCCCGATGATACCCGAAACCCTCGCCTGCCTGAAAGAATTCGAAGGCGCTCCAATGGGGCTCTGGCTGGACACCCGGCGTCTGCCCGCAGAGTTCCTCGCCGTGCCCGCCATCGGCAGGTCCGCTACGGCAGCAGGCCCCGACCTGCTCAGCCGCTTGCAGGGTGCCTCCATTGCCGACGAAACTACGGAGGGGGTTGCCTGTAGCCCGGGGCAGGGCGTTGTGCCCTGGGACCAGGTCGCCAGCTCTATACGCAAGCTCCCGCTCTTGAGCATAGAAGGTGACCTTGAAGAAGGGAGCCGGTTTTTAGCCGACCTCGAGGAAGAAGGGGCCTCGCCCAGCGGTCTGTTCGATGCCTGATGGGGCCGGGGTGGCCCTCCATCGTTACGCCTGATCAGCCTCCATCGCCGCAAGGATCGCCCTGGCGCGACCCCGACGCGTTTCATCTTCCTCGGCATCGATGAAAAGACCGAAGAACTTCCGGCTTTTTTCGAGATGGCGCGAATGAAAGTGCGAGTAGCCAAGATTGAAATAGGCCGCGGCATCGATCTCATCTGCGGGATGTGTAGCAATATGGTGCTCCAGAACCGTAACGGCCTTCTCCACCTGTCCGTTAGCTACCAGGCTCTCTCCCAGTCTCTGCTCGAGACCGGAGTCCAGCCTGGTTGAGCTCTCCTCCTCCAGAAGGCGGGCATAGGTTTCATAGGCGGCGGCGAAATCTTCGCCCTGCAGATAAGCGTCAATAGCCTCCTCAGGCGATCCTCCATCCTGCAGGTCGGTCGCGCTGAGGGCGCCCTCTTCAACCACGAGGGCATAGTCCTGATCGGTTTCAACCTCCTCGCCATCCAAAGAGCCGGAAAGACGGGAATCGACATCGGCTGCACGAATCCGGGTACTTGAAAAGCGTTCCGTGCCTTCATCCGCTTTCCCCGAACCTGCAGTCATCGGCCTCAGAAGAGCTCCAACGCCATCCTCCTTCCGCCTTTTTCCAGCAAGAAGAAACCAGCTGAGGCCGAGGGCGACAGCCCCAAGGGGCATCCCAACCACCCACTTCCAATTCTGTCGTATCCAGCTGGCCAGGCCCGGAGCCTGCACAGTTTCTTGAGCTTTTCGCTGCGGTGCCACGCCATCGGCTGCGGGCTGCGCCCCGGTCGTTTCGGGGCTGGTGGCGGGCTTGTTCGCTCTCGCCTTGAACTTATTGAGCGGGCTCTTGCCAAGGGGTTTTTTCGCTGCCGGCTTGGCCTCGCCCACCTGAGCCTCGGCATCGCCGCCCAGCGATGGCATCAGGGTGGCCGTGATCAGCACGAGAGAAGCTATGCGGCATGATCTCTTGATTAGCATCGGTAAATACTCGCCAATGAAAGATGATAAAAACAGAGCGGGCGCAGTGAACGTCATCCGAACCGCTTCACCAAGGACAGTCTTCCGATTCTACCAGATGAGACAAATTCAACCCGGATGGATTTCCCGAAGCCGACGAAAAGAAGTCTGCAATCAGGGATGTGTACGGTGGACAACCCTCAAACGGGCGTTAGGATACCTCTTCGTATCGGGCTGGGACGGCGTAGCAGGCGCTGCCTGGATTTTAGTTTTACGTTTTTATTGGAGAAGGCCAGTCTTATGTGGTTTGACGAAAATGAGGATCTGACCCCGGAAATTAACGACGAGAACCCTGCCGACAACGGCGAAGAAGCGGCTGAGGCTCCTGGCGATGCCGGTGGCGGTGACGATGCCGGTG
>DODI01000418.1:0-3190 GCA_003509045.1 Planctomycetota bacterium
CGGTCCACAGACCCCCGATCCAGAGCAGGCAGCGCCACAGCTCGCCCCAGCTGAAGGTTCTGCCGTCGATGAGCAGCAGGGCGGGGTCGAACTCTGAATAGCGGCTGAGGGCAGTGGCGAGGGTCTGTGTCGTCGTCGCGGCAAAGGTCTCGAAGAAACCTCCGGGGCTGTCGGCGGACCGCCCCAGCTCGGCGGCCTCCAGCAGGAAGGGACTGGTGGAGGCGACAAGGAGGACCAGTCCGCAGAGAAGGACGGCCACAGGAAAGCCGAGGAAGCTCGAGCAGAGCAGGCCGAGGATGGAGAGAAAGCAGAGCTTGATCCATGTGGTCAGCATGGTCCTGAGGAGATTGCCCAGGAAGCCGCCCCTGGTCTTCAGGGCCTCCAGGCCGTTTCGTGTGCTGAAGATGATGGCCCCGGTGGAATCCGGCGGATTGCTGATGGATAATTGGAGCCGCCCGCTCTCATCGATGTCGGCCGGGTTGAGCTCGAAGTAGCCCGTAGAGGAAGGGGTGAAGGTCAGCTCCCTGTTGGCTGGTCCCGCGGTCACGGTGAGCCTGGCGGTGACTGGGGTTCGGCCCGGTTGGCTTGCCAGGCGATAGCGCACCCTTGCCGGAGAGCCGCTGTCGCGCAGCGCTCCAAGACCCGCGAAGCTGAAGTTCCGGCTCTTTCCGGGGGAGATGCTGAGCGAGCGCCGCGCCAGGTCTTTACGCAGGCTCTGCCGCGCTCTCGCTAGCCGATCTTTCTCAGCGAGCCCGGGATGACCCTCTGCCCCGTGTGAATGCCGGTGTCCCCGGCGGGCCAGACGCTCGATGCTCTCCGGATCTTTTTCCTGCAGTCTCGCCAGCCGCCTCTCGACCTGTGCTTCAAGCGGAGGTTCGATCCGGGCGGGAACCAGCTCCCTCGCGGTGAGGATCTCTTCCCGAATGATCACCGAATCTCTCTCATCTCGGGGAGGCAGCCTGGCGATGTGGTGAACTGAGAAGATGTAGATGGCGCTCACCGCCACCCCCAGCAGGATTCCGTTGAGGATGACGAGCCCCATCCACTTGCCTGCAAGGTAGCTGCCCCGGCCGATGGGCTTGACGGCGATGGTCTCGATGAGCTTGTCTTCGAGCTCGATACTGAGCGTCCTGCAGGAGAGCAGCAGGGTGAGGATTCCGGCGAGCACCGAGGTGATGACCAGTGAATAGCTGAGGAACCCCTGGAGCAGGTAGCGAACGGGCGTTTCAGGGGAGTCGAACAGGGCCAGCGCCGCCAGCGCCGAGAAGAGGACGAAGAGGAAGGCGGGGGCGATCCTGGTGCTGGTCGCCTCAGAGACCAGCGCGCGGGCTACCGCTGAGACCTGGCCTCCAAGGCCCAGGGCCAGCCTGGCGAGGCGGCAGAGAAAGGTAAAGATGCAGCAGCACAGCAGGAGGGTTCCGGTTACGCGGATGGATGTCGCCTCGGCCAGAGAGGCTCCTCTCCCCAGCATTTCGTAGAGACAGGTAACGAGAAGGGCCGCCGCCGGCAGGGCCACCATGAGGGGGATCGGCAGGAGCGCTCCGCTGTCTTTTTTTTCCGGGGTGGTGGAGGCCATCTCAGTCGGCAGCCTCTTCGGCCGGGGCGTCTTTTTCTTCCGCTGGCCGTTCGCGGGTCAGGAAGCGGGCCACCCCGGTGCCTCCCGTGGCCCCGCTGGTTTCCGCTCCCTCGCGGCCAGCCTTTTCGACGAGGCCCAGGAAGAAGTTTTCGAGGCTCTGGCGTGGAGACTCCGTCTTCCTGATCGAGAGCCCTCCAGCCTCTTTGAGCACCGCCTCGATTTTGGCGAGCGTGTCCGCATCGAGCCGGTCGGTTTCGATGACAGTCGATTCCGGCGAGCTGAGCAATTCATCGATGGTTCCCTCGGCCTGCTTGCAGCCGCCGTAGAGAACCGTGATCCGGTCACAGACATCCTCTACATCGGCCAGGCGGTGGCTGCTGAGCAGCACACTCTTGCCTTCCTCCTTGAGCCGCAGGATGAGGTCCTTGACCTCCCGGGCGCCGATGGGGTCGAGGCCGGTGGTCGGTTCATCCAGGATCAACAGGTCGGGGTTGTTGATGAGCGCCTGGGCGATTCCGATGCGGCGCTGCATTCCTTTAGAATATTCGGCAAGTGGCCGGTTTCTCATTCCCTGGAGGCCGACCATCTCGAGGAGCTCCGCGATTCGGCTCCTGCGTGTCGGGCCGGGCAGGTTGAAGAGCCTGCCGTAGTAATCGAGTATCTCTTCCGCATCGAGGAATCCGTAGAGATAGGACTCTTCAGGCAGGTAGCCGATGCGGTTCTTGGTCTCTACATCGCCAGGCGGCTTTCCGAAGACCGTCACCTCCCCGCTGGTGGGGAAGAGCAGTCCCAGGATGAGCTTGATCGTCGTTGATTTTCCGGCGCCGTTGGATCCCAGGAGGCCGTGTACTTCGCCGGGCAGGATCTCCAGGTCGAGTCCCTCGAGGGCGACGACCTTCGGGCGCATCCAGAAGTCCTTGAAGACCTTCTTGAGGCCGGCCGTCTTGACGAAAGCGGTATCCGGGGGGGGCTTCATTTGCGGGTCATCCTGCCTTTGAAGCCGACCGAGTTCCAGCGAAAACGATCCTTTTTAGAGTCCGTTGTCAGCCGATCTCTTTTCCTTCGAAGAGAGCGGTGGCCAGGCAGAGGATGGCGCAGATGAAGAGGATCGTGTAGCCGCTCACCAGCAGCAGGTAGAACCCGGAGGCCGGGTTGCCGAGGGAGAGAGCATCCGCCAGCCAGTGGAACTGCAGGTTGGGGGTGATCCCGTAGGCGAGCTTCGCCAGGGTTTTTTCGCGGCCAGGGCCGCCGAAGAGCGAATCGCTCGAGAGGCCGAGCAGGAAGGCGCCGAAGGAGATGAGCAAGGTGGCCAGCTGGCCCAGGCGAGTGGAGCAGGCGATCGCTATCGCCGCCAGGATCCAGAGAGCCTGGAGAGCGAGGGCCAGGGCGAGCAGCACCTGGCCAAGCTGCTTCTTCTCGGCGGAAAATTCGGTCTGGAGGCCCTGCAGGCTCCAGTCTTTCGCGACCAGGAGGACCAGGGTCCAGGCCAGCGGCAGGAGCGCCGCCAGCAGCAGCGAGACGCTGGTGGGGAAGTTCCAGCCTCGCGCATAGTTTCCCCAGGAGGCGATCGCCACCGAGATGGCGGTCGCTCCCAGCCCGAAGATCAGCACCGGG
>DODI01000324.1:0-1086 GCA_003509045.1 Planctomycetota bacterium
GAAGGGGCTTGTCGATCGTCACTCGATGGCCGCTGCCGGACTGTACCTCGCTTGGGGCCACTGTTACGACGCTGCCGAGGCGGCGACAGACAGATTCCAGCGTCGCCAGTCCGGGGGCGTCGATTCCATCGTCGTTTGTCAGGGCGAATTTCATGATATGGGGGTGCTCCTCTCCGCTTTCGGCGGACCTTTTCGCCGCCGGATTGCCATTCTCTACCATCTGCGCTTTAGCATTGCGCGTCTTTCTGGTAGCGTAGCCGCCTTCTATTTACACGCCAGGAGCCGACAAGGCCATGCTCATTCGGGATCAGAAAATATTCGAAGACCTGCTGGACCGTTGCCGGGAGCAAGGGTCGTTCGCTTTTGATACTGAGTTTCTGAGGGAAAACACCTACTGGCCCGAGCTTTGTCTTATCCAGATCGGTATCGAGGGAGAGGCCTTCGCCGTGGATCCGCTGGCGGAAGACATTGACTGTGGGCCGCTCTTTGAACTTCTCTGTGATCCCGGGGTTGAGGTCATCGTTCACGCGGGGCAGCAGGACATGGAGATCTTCTTCTGCAAGTCAGAGGCTCTCCCCCTGCGGATTTTCGATACCCAGGTCGCCGCCGCGCTTCTCGGCCTGGGAGACAGCATCGGCTACTCCCGGTTGGTTGACGAGCTGCTCGAAATCAGGATCTCCAAGGGAGAGGCCCGGACGCATTGGGAGCGGCGCCCCCTGACCGACAGGCAGCTGGACTATGCTCTGAACGATGTGCTGTATCTCGAACGGATGCGGGATATCCTCAAGGAGAAGCTTGGCGAGCTCGGCCGCGCAGGCTGGCTTGAGGAGGAGCTGACTTTTTACCAGGACAGTGAGCTCTATCGCAGGGATCCGATGACCATTTATCCGCGGGTGAAGGGAGCGGCGCGGCTTGACCGACGGGAGCTCGCGATCCTGCGGTTTCTCGCCGCCTGGCGTGAAGAGGAGGCGAGAGGGAAGAACAAGCCCCGCAAGCGCATCGTGAGCGATGATAAGCTCATCGAGATTTCCCGGAGGAAGCCCTCGAGTATCGAGAGGCTTGGTGAGTCAAGGGGGATGCATCGGC
>DODI01000324.1:1340-2901 GCA_003509045.1 Planctomycetota bacterium
AGTCAAGGGGGATGCATCGGCGCTTTATCGACAGGAACGGCAAGGCCCTCCTGGAGATGGTCCGGCAGGGGCTCGATGTTCCCGCAGATGAGTGCCCCTCCTCGATCAAGCGGGAGGGAAGAGACCCTGGGCTCGCTCTCGCTCTCGATCTGCTCGACACCTTTCTCAGAACCAGGGCAAAGGAACTCTCCATGTCACCGGCCTACCTCGCCAGTCGAGGCGATCTCTACGACCTGGTGAAGGCCACCTCGGCCGGCCGGGGAGGAGCCTCCTCGGATGTCCGCGTGCTGTCAGGCTGGAGGCGTGAGCTGGTGGGAGAAGATCTGCTGGGTCTGCTGGCAGGCAGGTACAGTCTCTCTCTCGACCCGGAAACGGCCGCCGTCGTCATCCGTGACTCGGCAGAGGACTAAGGGCGCCGTGCGCCGCCGGGCGCAACTGCGGTTTCCGAGATTCTCACGCAGATGATCTCGGTGTCGCTGCGGGCGAAGATGTTCTGCCCGCAAAAGGCCGGGTGGCTCCAGATCGAGCGTCCATCGATCAGGTGAACCCTTCCCTCTTCGCTGTAACCCTTCGGACTCAAGCGGGCAAGGAGCAGGTCCCCGCGGGCGTTCAGGACGACCGCTCGTCCGCTTTTTTTTTCTCCCCACACCATCGAAGCGTGCGGATTTCTCTCCTTGGTGGTCATTCGGTGTCCATCTTTCCACACCACGCTGCCGTCCTTGATCGATACGCAGAGCAGACCGTTGCGCTTGTCGAGAGCGTAGAGATGGTCGTCCAGGTGCAGGGGGGTGGCCATCAGGCAGTTCAGGGCTTTTGTCGCCCAGACCTTCTTCGGCCGCAGGTTCTTGTCGATGGAGAAGAAGGCGGAACCATCCCAATAGCCCGAGATGAATACCGAGTTCCCCATCGGTACGGGGGAGATGATCGCCACGTCGTAGTTGCTGGTCTTGAAGGGCGCCTTGTAGAGAAGTCTTCCAGATTCTGGGGCAAGGGCTGCGAGATGGTCCGCCGTCCAGGCGAGCAGGTGGGATTTTCCGTGCATGGAGACGGAGAGCGGGGGCGAATAGGCTGGTCGGTCTGAAAGAGCCTTCCAGCGTACCTCTCCGTTTTTTCTGTCGAGCGCGACGATGGTGGCGTCCGGCTGTCCGCCAATGTGGAGATAGACCAACTCTCCCTTCACCAGCACCGGGGCCGCATGCCCCCAGATCGGCCGCCTGGCCTTGAGGCTGGATTCACAGTCGATACTCCACAGTTTCTTTCCTTCGGCAAGAGAGAGGCAGTGAACGATCCCCGTGGAACCAAGCGTATAGACCGCGTCTCCCGCTATGGTCGGGGTCGCGCGCGGTCCGTTGTCGTAGCTGAGGTCGCCGTAGTCGGCGCTGTACTTCCATTGCCAGAGGAGCCTTCCGGATTCCGAATCGAGACAGACAACCCGTTCGCTTTTCTTGTCAGCGGGGCGGTCCATGGTCAGGACCCTCATGCCTTTGACCGCGATTCCGGAATAGCCCCCGCCGATGGTTGTGCTCCAGCGTTTCTGAACGTTTCCGGGTTCGAGCTTTTT
>DODI01000353.1:0-2597 GCA_003509045.1 Planctomycetota bacterium
TCCTGCCATCCTCACCAGCACTCCACCTGGAACTCTTCCTTTCATTCGAGCATGACCCAGGTGGTCTCGCCCCGGACGGTCGTGGGCGGCTTCGATGGTCGCGAAGAAAATTTCTACGGCTGGAGATTTCGACTTGAGCGCAGGGGAGAGGAGTACTGGGCTGAGACCGGGGATACGGGCAAGGCCTTCGACAGCGGGGCGGCCAGGCGCCTGGTGCTCTCGACCGGCAGCCACCATATGCAGAAGTACTGGTACTCGGCCGGAGAGGGCAGGGAACTCGACCTCTTCCCCCTGGTCTATCTCATCGAGAGCGACAAGTGGGTGCCTGTCCACACGGCCTTTATCCAGCCTCCGAAGGAGGGCATGCCGGTTTCGGAGGGACGCTGGAATACCGGCTGCAACCAGTGCCATGCCACCGGCTCGCGTCCCCGGCTGCATGACGAGCCGGGGAAGATTGATACGCGGGTCGCCGAGTTCGGCATTGCCTGCGAATCCTGCCATGGTCCGGCGGAGGAGCACGTCCGCCTGAACCGGGATCCTCTGCGCCGGTACAGCTACCATGGAGAGGATGGCTCCGATGACACGATCGTCAACCCGGCCCGGCTCTCCCCGAAGCTCTCGGCCCAGGTCTGCGGCCAGTGCCACGGAGTGTGGAGGCTGCTGGATGATGAGGGCCGCCACTGGCGGGAGAAGGGGCATCAATACCGCCCGGGCGGCAAGCTGGAAGATTCGAGGCAGTATCTTTTCCACGACTCCGATTCGAATTTGCTGGCCGAGTCCCAGGCTGAGAGCATCTTCTGGCCCGATGGGATGCTTCGCGTCACCGGGCGGGAATACAACGGGCTCTTGCGGTCGCCCTGCTACGCTGACGGGGATGCGGGTGAGCGAACCATGACCTGCTCCTCCTGTCATTCCATGCATTCGGATGCCGGCGATGCGGACAGCGTCCGGGAGTGGACCGATGACCAGCTCAAGACGGGTATGAAGACCAGCACCGCCTGCCTGCAATGCCACCCTTCCCTCGGCGAGGACATCTCCGCTCACACGCATCATTCCCCGGGCTCATCCGGAAGCGACTGCTACAACTGTCATATGCCGCATACATCCCTCGGCTTGCTCAAGGCTGTTCGCAGCCATACCATCAGCAGCCCGGCGGCGAAGGCGACCGGGACCTCGGGAAAACCCAATGCCTGCAATCTCTGTCATCTCGACAAGACGCTCGAATGGACCGCCGGTAAGCTCTCTGAATGGTACGGGCAGCCGAAACCTGCTCTCGGCGCTGAGGACAGCTCGATCGCGGCTTCTATTCTCTGGGCGCTCAGGGGAGATGCCGCCCAGAGAGCCCTGGCGGCCTGGAGCATGGGCTGGAAGCCGGCGCTGGAGGCCTCAACCCCCGATTGGATGGTCTTCTATCTTGTAGAGCAGATGTTTGATGACGACTATGACGCGATTCGGTATATAGCCCAGCGTTCGCTTCGCAGCCACTCGGGCTTCAGCCGGTTCGAGTTTGACCATATGAATCCCGGGCGTTATGAGCAGACGGTGATGCGCAAGGTGATGCAAACCTGGTCCAGCAGGAAGCGTTTGCTCCCGTCGACCACCCTCTACGACCCCGAGGGAAGACCCCGTATGGACCGGATACAGAAGCTGAAATCACAGCGGGACCGGAAGCCGATTACCATCACCGAGTGAGCCAGGTCGCTGTTCCACTGGCAATCGCGTTCAATGCTGATTAAAACTGGGGCTATGAACATCAAGACGATCTGCTTATTTACCGTTTTATCGACCCTCGTTTCTTTTCTTTCCGCTGAGGAAAAGGGGGCCGACATACCGCTTGAGGCTCCAGCGGGCTGGGGAGGGGAAACGATCGACCTTCCACCCGGCTTCGCTCCCGGGATGAAGCTGCAGGGACTCGAGAAGATCCGTTTCGCGCCGGGAATGTTCAAGCCTGAATCAGAGAACTTTTTCTCCTATGTCTTCGTGTTTCGGTTGGGGCCGGAACAGGACCTCTCTCTGAAGACAGTCGAGAGCGAAATCCTGGTCTATTACCGCGGCCTGGCAAAGGCTGTGGGAGGGGAAGGAATCGAGACCGGTAAATTCACGCTCGGCCTGGAGAAGGTTAAGAGCTCCGGCAGAAAGGGAAAAAAGCAGATCGCCGTCAGCGCTTCGAGCGGCGTTCTTGACTGGATCGAACCCTTTCGAACGAAGAAGCCGCAGAAGCTTCGGCTCGAGATTCACACCTGGAAGGGAAAGCCCGGCAAGTTCAGCTACCTTTTCTGCTGTGCCTCTCCCGCCGCTGTTGAAAAGCCGATCTGGAAAGAGATGCGCGGGGTGCGGGTGAAATTTCTCAAGGCTCGTCCGGCAGCCGGTTCCGCTGAGTCCAGCGCGGCGAACTGGCCATCCTTTCGCGGCAAGGACGCCGCGGGGGTAGCTGATGGACAGGATCTTCCGGACGAGTGGAACGCTGAGAAGGGACAGAATATTCGCTGGAAGAAGCGTATTCCCGGGTTGGCCCATTCCAGCCCGGTGATCTGGGGAGACCGGCTCTTTGTAACCAGCGCCATCAGCAGCAAGGCCGATGCCAGCTTCAAGCCGGG
>DODI01000066.1:0-3895 GCA_003509045.1 Planctomycetota bacterium
CATCAGGTCCGGGGTGAACTGGATCCGGCCGAAGTCCAGGGAGAGCGCCTCGGAGATCGTATTGACAAGCAGGGTCTTGGCGAGGCCCGGAACTCCCTCCAGGATCGCATGCCCGCCAACCAGCAGGGTCATCAGCAGCTGGTCAACGACCGCCTCCTGGCCGACGATGACCCGGCCGATCTCTTTTCTGAGCCCCCCCATAAGCTTGAGCATGCTGTCAAGCAACTCGATGTCTCTGGGAGAATCCGGCCCTGGTCCAGCCGCCTGCCCCGCGCTCACCGCTGGTACACCGCAAGGCGGTTGTAGGGAATCTGCAGGCAGAGGAGAGCCAGCGCGGTTCCATAGAGCTCGCCGCCATCGGCTCCATCCCAATACCCATCAAGCGCCTGCTCGGCAATGAACATCTCAGCGCTCTGCTTGTAGAAGGGCAGCCAGTGCTTGCCGCCGATCACGAACTTTGCCTGGGTCAGGTAATACTGAACGTATTCGGCATGATGCCCGTATCCCCATTGGGGATCGATGTTCCGATGCATGTAATCCGTTATCTTGCGGATCAGAGGTTCATCGTATTTGCCGGCGTTCCACAGGGCGACAACCGCCGCGCAGGTAACACCGGGGCGCACCTGGTAGCTGTTGATCCTGTAGCGCACACTGCCGTTGGTGTTGGTCGATTTCTCGATGAACTTGACGCCCTTCTCGACCACTTTTTTCGAGACAAAGATGCCCACATCGCGGCATGCGCGAAGGGACTGCAGCTGGGTCACCACCAGGGTGCCCTCATCCTCGTAGGCATTGGGAGAATAGCCCCAGCCTCCCTCATCGGTCTGCGAACGCTCGGTGAGCTTGACGCCATCCTGGAGCACCTTGCGGATAACCTCCCGCTGGCGCGGGTCTTTCTCCTGCGCGAAAATCTGCGAGAGATAGGTCAACGCGAAGGCGTGACAGTACATGGGACGCTGCTCCCGCGCGTTAGCATTGGCGACCAGGCCGGGGGCGTATGAGTAGGTTCCAACACAATTGTTCAGCAGGTACTTGGTGATTCTCTGCAGGTTCCTGGCATAGGGGCCGCGGGTCGGAGTGCTTCCGCTTGCCAGAAAGGCCAGGCCTGAAAGCGACGTGATGGCCGTCGGGTAGATATTGGTGCTCCAGGTGGACTTGCCATAGGAACCATCGGACTCCTGGGCACGGGCAAGATAGGTCAGCCCCTTCTTGATGGTGGCCTCGATCGCGGGCGTCACGCCAGACGGACGGAGGCTGCCTTGCCCGGCCCCCTTGGCGGCGAACCTTGAAAAATTCTGGGCCTTGAGAACCGGCTGGGAAAGAAGAATCCCGACAAGAACGAAGAGACCCAGCCGGACAAAGATTCCACCTGTGCGTGATCCACTCTGCGAGCAACTCATCTGGACTTCTATCCCCGGTTCGAGAGATTCGAGGCCTACCCGGAGAAACGATTCCGGAAGACCCGTGCCTGATATCCGGCACCCTGACCACTTTAAACTTTCAGAGGGCTGAACTCCAGAAAAGAACGCCCTGGCACCGCCCTGCAAGCGCCCCCAGGCCGACGCAAGCCGCGGACCTGAAGCGGCGGCACGCGCTCAGTCAAGATCCTTAAAGCTGAAGGATTTCCCGACCCTCGCCCCGCCAGGCTTGCCGTCAACCTCGACGTAGGGATAGATGAAGAAATTGACCGGCCCGCCCCGCTGTTTCGGCTCGAGCACCAGGTCACGCCCCGAGCTCATCGAAAACCTGTTCTGGCAGATATTGCCGAAAAAATATTCCGCCTTGTCGGGCGCCTTGTCGGCCTCGGAGATATCTACGGGCTTCCAGGAGCCGCCGTCGGAATACCAGGCCCAGCAATGGTAGCCCCCGATGGAGCC
This sequence comes from Planctomycetota bacterium, assembly GCA_003509045.1. Classification (GTDB taxonomy): domain Bacteria; phylum Planctomycetota; class UBA8108; order UBA8108; family UBA8108; genus UBA8108. The sequence goes on from DODI01000066.1 coordinate 1,878, forward strand.
TTCAGATTTGTCCGCGGGGATCGGGAAGCCGATCTCGAAAAAGGCGGGTATGTTCCTGCTGCGAGCCATCGCGATGAAGAGCGTGTGGAAGTCTGAGCAATTACCCTTACCGATCGTGCAGGCGTGCTCCACATCGCCGCGGCCCCAGCCCTTGCCGGACTTGTCGTAGGCCATGTCCTCAAGAACCCTGTCATAGAGTCCCCTGGCAACGGCCGAGATGTTCTTTATCCCGGCGGCGGCCTCCGCCGCCCTCTTTTTCACCTCGCCGCTGATCGGGGCCAACCGATCCCCTCCCAGGAGGCGGTCGCCAGCCCGGGCGGCGCGCAGGCTGGAGGCACTGGAGACCTCCCTGCGCTCGGCATCGAAGGACACCCGCACCTCCACCCTCTCGGGAAAGGGAGCCTCCAGGCTGGCATAGACCATCCTGTTGCCGTAGACCGGCTCGGTCGTGAGCTTGTGCTCTCCAGGCGCCTTGATCTCGAGGTTGCTGATCGTCTGCGTCTCATCGTCCTGAGGAACGGGAATCCAGATGTCAACCTTCTTCGCCCCCTCGGGCACCTCGGATATCGAGGCTACATAATCAAAATGAAGAGCCCTCCCCGGAGCCGTCGAATCGGTACAACCGGCGGCAGAGGCGAATAGGAACATCGCCGGGACAAGACGCCATGCTGCAGCTATATTCATCGGGAGACCTGGTCAAGAGAGCGAAAGGTAGAGCCGGGATGAGAGTATAGCCTCGCGCGCCGGGGTCTCGACAATCAGAACTATTGATAAATACAATCTTATAGATAGAATAAACCTATGGAAGAAAACTTCGGATTGCATGAGCTCGAGGCCTTCGTAACGATCGCCGACTGCGGTTCCTTCACGGAAGCCGCCCGCAGGCTGCTGCTTACGCAGCCGACCATCAGCCTGCGGATCGCCTCTCTTGAAAAATCACTGGCCGCGAGGCTCCTCGACCGCTCACGCAACCGAACCCGGCTGACTCCGGCCGGCGAGGCCCTGCTTCCCCACGCCCGGGCGACGCTCCGCAAACGAGGCGAAGCCATGGAGGCCATCCGGGAACTCAAGGAAGGAAGGAAGGGTCCGCTCCGGGTCGGAGGCTCCTCGATTCCGGGAGCCTACCTCCTTCCGAGATACCTGGCCGCGATCCAGGACAGACATCCCGGACTCGAACTCCAGCTGCAGGTCGGTGATACCGACACCGTGCTCGCCTCTCTGAGAGCTGGCGAGATCGAGCTGGCTATTGTAGGACGCCGGGCCATCGGCCGGGACCTGCAGACAGCCGAGGTCGAGAAGGACCGGGTCCTGGCGCTCGCGGCGCCTCGCTGTCTCAGGAACCACGGCTTCAGGCCGCCGCGAAAAAGAAGCGCATCGCTGAAGGTGGCGGCCGAAGAGCTCTCCCGGCTGCCCCTGATTCTCCGTGAGCAGGGCTCCGCAACCCGGGACCTCGCCATCAAGAGACTGGCGGACTGCGGCATACGGCCGTCGGACTTCACCTCGCTGCTCGAGGTTCCCGGCAATACCGTGGCGCTGCAAGCGGCCCTGGCCGGCCTAGGCCTGACCTTCCTCTCAGCTTTGGCCGCCCGGGAAGCCATGGCTCTCGGCGGGCTGCGAAGCCTGGAGATCCCGGGCTTCAACTCAGAGCGGCCCATCACGCTCACCCAGCTCAAGGGCAGAACCCTGTCACCAGCGGCGATGGAGCTCGCCGGGTTGCTGAGAAACAAAAGCTCCTGAAGAGCTCAGCGCAGCTCCAGCGCATTCCCCGCGGCATCGGTCACGCGAAGACAGAACCCCCAGGGGCCGCTCTGCTGACCAATCTTCAGCAGGATCCGATTCTCGCCCTTCTTAAGCCGAACCTTCACGGAATCCTGATCGACCTTCAGGCTGCGCGGGGCCGGGGCAAAATACACTCTCGCGCCATTCACCCAGCAGGCCAGACCGGAATCGCTTCCCATCCTGAGCACCGCATCCGTGTCCTCGGCAACCTTGATCACCGTATAGCCGTAGGCCATGAC
>DODI01000004.1:0-3617 GCA_003509045.1 Planctomycetota bacterium
ACCGACTTCGGGATCTCCCGTGTCGTCGCCGACAGTACCCTGCGCCAGACGGGAAAGAGAAGCGGCACGATTCCCTATATGAGCCCGGAGCAGTTCCGCGGCGAGCTGTCGACTCCCAGCAGTGACATCTACTCGTTGGCCTGCACCCTGTACGAGCTCTCCGCCGGCTCGCCGCCCTTTTATACCGGTGATATCGGCTACCAGATCATGAATATTGAGCCGGCCCCGTTAGAGGGCCTGCCACGGATCATCTCCGAGACGATCCTGCGTGGTCTGTCGAAAGATGCCGAGGACCGCTTCGAGTCCGCCGAAGAGTTCGTGGCGGCGATTGAGGGGCGAAAGATTCCCAGGTCCGGCAGGAAACGCAGCGGGACGATGGGGCTGGTCTCCAAGATGTTCGCCGGCCTCCTCTTCGCTTTTGCCGTGTTCTGGTGGGCTTCCAGCGGAGGAGATTTTCCCGGTGAGAGTGAAGGGCTCGGGAATACCGGCTCCACGGGTTCTGCGGCTGGCCTGGCGGTCCCGCCCGGTCTTCCCCCTGCGACTGGCGTAGAGGTTTCCGGGCTGCCCGAGCGAAAGCCTGAAACTCCGGTTGAGAAGAAAACGCGTACTGACGCTTTCCGCGCCTGGCTGGGTGAGGTTCTCCAGAAGCAGTTGCCGCTCAATATCGGCAGGGATTACGGCGAGCTGGCGGCCGGCGGGATACCCGCCATCGATATCACGCTGGCGTTCACCAAGTCCGAGGCTCCGGATGAGGGCGAGATGCTGGATGACCTGGTCTTCCTGGCTACGCATGCGGGGGATGCTGAAACCGCGGATTCCCACCAGGTTCGCGGTCAGCTGAATGCCGAGAATGGTGTGTTCAGCTTTCATTTTCGCCGGCTGGTTGGCGGGAGCTACAGCTTCGCGGCGTTTGTAGAGGACAGGGAAAAGGGACTGGCTGTTTTCCAGGGGATGCCGTTGCTTGAACGCCAGCTCGTGATTGACCTCATTTCTCCAACTTTCGATCTCGCGGCCGCCGACCCCATTGGCCTGGTTGATTCGGCCTCGGAGGGTACGCTCGAGTTTACGACCTTCGAGGAGTTGGTCAGGGTGCGCCTCAATATCGCCGGCAGCACTGACATCAAGGAGGTCTGGTACAGTCTGCTGACCCCGGACGGAGCCAGCTCGGAGGAGCGGAAGATCGAGGACATCAGCGACTGGGAGATCAACTACCTCACTCCCGGGGAGTCCCGAACGGCTCGAGTCTACGCTATCGACAAGGCCGGCAACCGGAGCGAGACGATGAATGTCATCTTCAAGCGCCTGAAGATAGAGCTCGAAGAGTTTCGCACGGTTGAGATTGTCGGTAACCTTGCCAAGGTAGAGGGCCGCTTCAAGGTGGAGGGATCCACCTATCCCGATCTGCAGTTTTCCGTGAATGGCGAACGGGTTGACGTCGAGTGGGCGATGAACAGACCTCCTCCAGCGGAAAAAGAGGAGGGCGCTCGCGTTGGTGAGGAGCCTTTAGAGGATGACGCTGAGCCCGCAATTGACAACCCGGTTCTCGAGGAGTCTGTGGACGAGGAGTCGGTGGTCGGGAAGGAGCCGGAGCTCGCTCCCGGAGCGACGAGAGCCTATCCTTTCGTGGCTGATATTCCTCTCAGCAAGAGCGTCAATGTCGTCTCGGTACAGTATTCATGGAAAGAGAGACCGGCGGTCTCTTTCGGCGAGGCGGGTACCCTTGACCGTGTCCAGGCCCGGGCGCCGCTGATAGTTCTTCGCCTCCCGGCCCTCGACCCGCTGACCGATGACAAGGAAGAGCCCGGCGCGGATGAGACGGGCCGCAGGGCGATCTATACGCGAGATACCACACTCACCGTGGAGGGTGAGCTGGACGTGGTCTTTGACGGCCTCAAGGTCGTGCTCCTGGTGCAGAACAGCTTCGGAGAGAGCAAAGAGGAGATGGCTGTGGTTCGGGTCGCCACCGGCACCGGGGGCAGGTTCAAGAAAGACATAGAGCTGCAGCCGGCGGTAGCGACCCGCGTGGAGGTTCGCTGCTTCTACAATAATCTCGAGGCCGAGCTGGCCAATATGGCCGAGCCCCTCGAGGTCTACTGCGACCAGGAGGCTCCAACGGCGAAGGTCAGGACCAGTGAATCGGGTGATCAGCTGGTGGTTTCCGTCCAGGTAAACGAGAAGCTCAAGCAGCTCCGGGGCCGCCTCGGAAGCTCTGAGGGCGGGGGCGCTGATCCGTGGATCGACATCCTGGTGTCGAAGGTTCTCGAGACCGGCGAGCCCGAATACGCCTGGAGCATCCCGTTGCAGGAGCGCGCGGTTCCGATTCTCCTTGAGCTGATCGATCTTGCCGGGAATGTTTCCGAGCGTCGGCACGACTATTCGCCGCCGATCGACGAACCGATGCCCGAGGCCGGTAAGCTTCCAGTCAAGCCTGTGGCCGCGGCGCCGGTACGCGCCGGTACGATCATTCTGCGGTCGAGATTCCTGCGCGAGGTCGGCATGGACTTCATCGTGTGCGGCCCGACTCGTCTCGAGATGTGCAAGACCGAGATCTCCGAGAGCTGTTGGTTCCGATTTCTCAATGAGAAGGGACTGCGCGGTCCTGATGAGCGGATTGGCAAGCGCGAGAATCCCATGGCGCTCTCCGACCAGCCGATCGAGCTGGTCGGCCAGTTCGTCAAGTGGTTTGAGGAGCAGGCGGCCGACGGCTACACCTACTCCCTGCCGACGGTTGAGCAGTGGCTCCGCTCCTTCACCGGTGCGCGGACAGAGGCCGAGGCGACCCGTGAGATTCGGAGCTGGTTCTCAGAGGATGGTGAATTTGTTTTCCAGCAATCGGAACGATATGGGCAGAATAAGGTCAGCGCTATCGGGGAGCGGTCGGAGAACGCGACCTCTACCGGGCTCCTGGACATGGAGAGCAATCTCCAGGAGATCGTCCTGACATCCCAGGGCCTTCACGTCGTGATTGGCGGACACAACCAGCTGGATGACCCGGAGCGTCTTTCGCGGGCCTGTACTATGTCCAGGAGCCTGGATGAAGACCAGCGCGAGCTACTTGGAGGATTTACGGGTTTCCGGATCTGCCGGAAGCCGGTTTCTGGAAGGTGATCGTTATGCGTTCGCACGGCTCTGGATATTCGAGAACGGTTCTTTTCCTGGCAGTCTTTCTGTCACTCGCAGGTTCGGGCGCGCTGCGGGCCCAGGAACAGGATGAGTCGATCGAACCGCTCTTTAACTGGGATCTTGTCTCGCTCGAACAGAACAACCAGCGCTTCAACGGCAGCGCCCTGACGGGATTTCATTCGATCCGTTCGGCCGGGGTCACTCCGCTGGGGGGCTGGAAGATGGGTCTGGGATTTCTCTATACCGGTGAAGAGCAATTTGACCGATCCAGGGGTGACAGTAACCCACTCTTTCGCCGCAACGATCTCTATCTGAACCCGAAATTAAATATGGGCCTTTTCGAGAACATCGAGTTCGGGGCGGGGCTCGTAGCGGCCTACGCAAATGGCCGGGCGATGCTCAACGGGGAGCCGCCTACCGTAGACCGCGAGGAAGGAGCCCTGAGCTCGGCGGACCTCGGCGTCAAGTGGAAGTTCTACGACGACCGCCAGCTG
>DODI01000164.1:0-7777 GCA_003509045.1 Planctomycetota bacterium
CGGGATCTTGATGCCGAAGGCGCCAAGCTCGGCGAGAGCCTCGATCGCCTCGTCGGGGATCTCGCCATCTTCGTCAATCTTGTCGGCGTCTATCCGGTCCTTGAGCACCTCGCGCATGCGGGCGATGTACTCATCTCCGGTTGCCCGGTCTTCGTCCCCCTGCAGCGGGTAGGGCAGGATGAGCTCGTCGCGGAACCTGCCGAGGAAGAGCTCTCCGACGAAGCTCGGATGTTGCCAGGTCTGCTCCCGGGCGGCCTCGGCGACCTCAAGCGCCTGGCGCTTGCCCTCCGACATCCCTGAGGTGTCGATCTGCAGTTCGGCTTCCTGTTCATCAGTGGGGTTTTTATCGTGCATCAACGGCCTCTGTGACTAACGACGATCAAGAACGGGAGAGTGATTCAACACAACCAACCTGAATGAGCCTATCTTCCTAGGCCCTCTTTCCATTACATTGTTAACAGGATTACTGGAATTTAGGGTCCGGATATTCTGACTTTTCAACGAAAGCGGTCTGTTGCCTGGTGGAATTATAAGGCCGCGAGAGGAAAACATCCCGTCGATGGGGGAATGCATGTTCCGGTGGAGCGTGAAGAGACGTTTATTGGCAGGTTTTGGCGTTCTGGCGCTGCTGGTCCTGCTGCTGTTACCTCGCCAGTCATCGGGGTATATCGAGGTTCCCATGAGCCTCGGCTACATCATCCAGCAGTCGGTGAATATTGTCGTTCTGGAGGTCGAGAAGGTCGACAACCAGAGCAACATCATTCATTTCAAGAAGGTCAAGGACCTCAAGGGCGTCCACTCGAGCGAGCGGGTTGTACAGAACATCGCCAAGAAGGGGTTCCACCCCCGCGAATGGAAGACGATCATGGCCTGGGCCAAGCCCGGCAAGAAGGCGCTGTTCTTTCATAACGGCCGCGCCAGCGAGACCTGCATCGATACCTATTGGTACCAGTGCTACGGTAACGGTGAGAACTGGCGGATGTCTCACGCCGAACCCTACCTGCTGAGAAGCTTCGCCGGACGGCCGGAGAGGCTTCGGAAGATCGTCGAGGTCGTCGATTCCGGGGAAGAAACCATCGCGCCCTGCATGGTCGATTCGGATGACAAGGAAGAGCTCCAGCTTCGCAAGGCCCGCATGCAGCGGCTGCGGGTCGGATATGAGCGGCTTGACTACGATCCCGAGCGTGATTTTGTCGGCTGGGGTTCCGGCGAGCTCGAGGATCTTCCCACGATCGCCGGCTTTACCCATATTGCACCGCTTCCGCGTGTTGATCCGGGTGCCGTAGGGGTTTCGATAGGGGATTACGATGCCGACGGGAAGCTGGACATCTGTCTCTTCGGCGACAAGACGACCCGTCTTCTGCGCAATGAGGGTAAGGCCTTCAGCGAGCTTGAGCTCCCGTTCGAGGCCCCGGCCCGCTCAGCCGCCTGGGCCGATTTCGACGGCGATGGCCGCAAGGATCTCCTGCTGGCTACGTCCGCGGGGCCGAGGCTCCTGGCCGGCACGGCGGGTGAGGGCGGCTTCAGGGATGAAAGCGATCGCCTGCCCGCCCAGCCGGCCTGGAACCTGACCTGCGCGGTCTGGGTCGATGTCGACCAGGACAGCTGGCCGGACATCCTCCTCGCCAACGGCTTCTACGGCCTGCGGCTTCTGCTGAATCGGCCCGGACCGTCCGGGGCTCGCCGGCTGGTTGATGGAGGGAAGGTCGATGTTCCGATCGAGCTGTTGGACGCTGCCGGACCGAGGCAGGGCAAGGGAGATTATCTCGTGCAGGCGGATATCAACTCAGATGGGCTCACGGATATCCTCTATTGCGCCGGCCGGGGAATCCTGCTGCTTGGCCGCAAGGGCGGCTTCGAGGTGGGCACCGGCCACGGTATCGATTTTCTTCCGGGCGGAATCGGGCCGGCCTTCGGTGATTTCGATTCCGATGGAGACCCGGACCTCTTCGTCCCTGCCGGCGGCTTTGGCCGGTTACTCGAGAATGATGGGCGTGGACGTTTCCATGATGTCACGACACGCCTGGCGGATGTGCTGCCGCAGGCGCAAGGCAGGGCGACGAGCGCCGCCTGGGCTGATTTTGATTGTGACGGCCGCCTCGATCTCTTGCTGTCGGTGCGAGGCGGCTTCAACAGGGTATTGTTGAATCGCGGCGGCGGCCGCCTGGTTGACCGGACCATCGAGCTGGGTCTCGACAGGCGGATCTTCAACAGCCAGGCCCTGGCTGCCGCTGATGTCGATGGAGATGGAGATCTCGACCTGGTTTACGTCAACGAGGGCCAGGAGCCCTGTGTGCTCTTTGCCGCGCCGCATGCGCCAGGCCCGCGTTTTCCAGTCGAGGTGGTCTTCCCCGGCGCCCAGAGGGCCGCGGGGGCAAGCCTTGCCGTCTACGATCTGAGCGCGGGGAGCCGGGAAGAAAATGCTGCCCCGCTGCACCGCCTCGAGATTGGCCGGACGCAGGGCCGCGGCTGTCAGGATGCCACCCGGGCCCGCATGGGGCTCGGAAACGGCCGCTACCAGCTCGAGGTCCACTATAGTTCGGGCCGGGTAAAGAGGCAGACCTTCGAGGTCGCCGGCTCCCACCTGTTCCTGGAGGTACGGCCATGAGGCGAGCCGGGCTGGTCGTCATTTCCGTGCTTCTGGCCTCCGGCTTCGCGTTCGCTCAGGACTGGCCGACCTACCAGGGGGATTCGAGGCGCTCCGGCTGTCCGGATGGGCGCCCGCTGCCGACCCGGGTCAAGGTGTTGTGGGTGCTGCCCGGCAACAGCCACTACCTGGCCGCCCCGGCGGTTTCAGCAGGCCGGCTCATCTTGCCGGCTCTCGGCGCCTTCAACACTCCCGAGGTTGTCGCGGTTGGTATTGAGGACGGTCTGAAGAACAGGGTCCGCTGGTCCAATGGCCCGCCGACGCTGGGCCTCCCGGTGGCCTCCTCGCCGACCGTGCAAGCCGGGCTGGTCGTGGTCGGGGAGGGAATGCACCAGAATGTCGCCGGCGCCCTGACGGGCCTCAGCCTCTCCGATGGCCTGCCGATCTGGCGGCTGGAGGTGCCCGGGGAGCTGCGTCATGTCGAGGGCGCAGCCGCTCGTGCTCCGGATGGAAAGATCTATTTCGGCAGCGGCAGCGGCGGCGTGATCTGCGTCGATTCGGGGAAGGTCATCATGGGCGGCCGCGTTTTCAATGCTGCCGGGGCCGAGGCCGAGGCGCGGCGGGTTCTCGCCGAGCTGCGCGCAGAATATGAGAAGATCAAGACCTCTGATGAATTTGCCGTTGAGCCTGGTCCGGGAGATGTACTCAAGACGACGGGCGGCATCCCTCGGACACTCTGGAGCTCCGGGGCGGGAAAGCTGCATGTCGACTCCGCAGTCGTCCTGGCCGAGCGTGACTCCGGAGGGGAGCTCGCGCAGGCCTGCGTCGTGGCGGGCTCGGCCTTTCTCGATGAGGAAGGGCTTGGCGAGCGCGCCCTGGTTTGCTTCGCCGCCGCCGATGGCGAGCAGCTCTGGAAGGTGCCGCTGCGGTGGAATCCCTGGGGGGCGCCGAGTATTGCATCCTCTGCTGGAAAGAAATTCGTGCTGGCAGGTTGCAGCTCGATCCGTTTCGACCCCGCGGTTCTTGCCGGCGCTCGCGGCGAGGTCGTGGCGGTCGACCTTGATACGGGCCAGCTGGCCTGGCGCCTGGAGGTTCCCGGCGGCGTGCTCTCGCCAGTCGCCATTGACTCGACCGGGAGCTTTGGCGTATTTACCGCAACCGATGGAATTGTACGGGGCATCGATGTCTCCACTGGCCGGCTGACCTGGAGCAGCACCCCGTCCGGGCCCTATTTTGCCGGGGTCGCGATTGCCGGGATGACGGTCTGTAGCGTCGACCTTAACGGCAGGATCAGGGCGTTATCCTTGCAGAGCGGCAAGACCCAGTGGAGCCTTGACCTCGCCAAGCATCCGTCCGTGGCCCTGCCGGGAAGAGTCTTTGCCTCGCCGGTCTGCGCCGCCGGCCGGCTCTACGTGGCGACCCACAATATGGAGGGGCCGCAAACCGGCGCGCCGACGGCAGTGATCTGTCTCGGGGGAGCCGCGGGAGGGGGAGGGGCAGGCGGAATCCTCGTCGATAAAAAGAACTCTCGGGTCATCGTCGATGTCGAGATTGCGCCCCGGAAGCTTCCTCATCTCAAGCAGATCTATCCTATCGAGGTGATGGTGGCGGGGGCGCAGGGAAAGAAAGCCCATGAGACGGTTCTCCTCAGCGATGTGAGCCCGAGGCAGGTTCATCGCGCTCTCGAGCAACTGGGTCTGAAGGCCGGCCGCCCCGGCATTGCCGACAAGAGACGTCCGGTAGGTCCGGAGGTCCGGATCTGGATCGAGTACCCGGGACGCTCAGGGCTCAGCAAGAAGGTGGACCTGGCGAGCGCGGTGGTCGACCGTCGCACCGGTCTGGCGCTCGATGGCGGAGCCTCGAGCGCTAGGGGCAGGGTGCGCTGGCTCTTTACCGGCTCGGCCATGGTCAAGGTGGATCCCGCGAGCGAGAAGAAATCCTATGGCGCCGACTTCAGCGGTACGATGGTGACGATCTTTCCTGTTACGGATGAAACGGTCTTTCAGTCGACGCTCGGGATGGACGCCGAGGCCCTGTTCAGCCTCGAGGTGGCGGGGATCCTGCCGCCGGTGGGCAGCAAGGCGCGGCTCCTGATCGAGCCGGTGAAGCTCCCGGGAAAGAGAGGGGAGGGTATTCGATGACCAGGCCCCTTTGTTGCCTTGCCCATCCTTTCGCCATAGCGGCCTGCCTTGTCCTGCTGGCGCCTGCCGCGCCGAGAGCGGCCGAGCAGACGCTGCCGGCGCTCCTCTCTCGGGCCATCTCTTCGGCGAGGCAAGGCGACCTGGCCTCCTCTCGCAAGCACCTGAAGACGTTTCTTGTCACGAAGCCGAAGTCAGCCATGAATTCGCGAGCTCGCCTGGCCTGGCTGGCTGTTGCGCTCGAGTCGGCCGATCCGGATCTTGACGAGGCGCTCAAGCTCTGCCTCTTTCTCGGAGAGAGGGCCGACCTGAAGGATTCTTTCGAGCTCCTTTATTGCCGCGGGCTGGTCTACCAGCGCCTGGCAGCGCGAGAGCTCGTCAAACACGCTTCCGGCGAACCCGAGTTCCACCCGCTGGTCGAGCCTGGTGCCGACTGGCGCTATTTCAAGGGTGTTGCTGCTCCGCCGGCCGACTGGAAGGCCCCGGGATTTGATGCCTCCGGCTGGCTCGAAGGCAAGGCGGGCTTCGGCTACGGCGATGAGGACGACGCGACCGAGCTGGCCGACATGCAGGGCAAGTATCCTTCTGTTTTTCTGCGGCGCGACTTTCAGCTGCCAGGGGCTGTCGCGGGCAAGGCCGACGTTCTCCTGTTGAGGGTGAGGTTCGATGATGGTTTTATTGCCTGCCTGAACGGGTTGGAGCTGGCGCGAGCCAATGTTCCCGGGCGTCGCGGCGAGGTGGTCCCTCATGATGTGACGGCCAATGGCCAGAACGAAGCCGATCAATGGGAGGACTATATTGTCGGCTCGGAGAGCCTTCGCTCCGGCCGCAACACGCTCACCATCCAGGCTCACAATTACACCTTGCCCTCGAGCGATTTTTCGATAGAGGCCTCTCTCGCAGCCGCGGCTCGTTCTGAGAATCCCGTGGCCGAAGCATCCGGGCTCCTTGCAAAGGCCGCCGCCGACCTGGGTGCCGCCGGCAAGGCGGCGGGCCCTGGTTCGCTTCAGCTGCAGGCCGCGGTCGAGCTTGCCGTGATCCGGCTGCTTGCGGGAGAGCTTGATGATGCGGAACGCGAGCTCCTGGAGGTGGAGCGGCAGCTCGGGCAGGGCCTCAAGGCACGGCTTGTTTATCTGCGGGCCTGGATCGCTTTCCGCAGGGGCCGCCTGCTCGAGGCCGGACGCCTGCTGGCCCGGCTCGCGCCGTTCAGCCGCGAGCGCTCGGGCCACGGAGTTCTCTACCTGCTGGGCCGTGTCCATCAGGGCCTGGGAGAGCTGAGGGAGGCGGAGGCCTTCTATCGCCTTGTGCTTGGCGGGGCCGGCGAGGAGAAGCTGGAGCACGTTGCGGTGGCCCGGCTTGCCCTCGGGGCGGTCCTTATCGAGCTTGGAGAAAATGCCAAGGCGGAGAAGCTTCTCGAGGAGCCGAGGAGGGAGTCTCCTCCCACCACCCGGCACCTCTTCGGGCGTCTTCTCTATGGCGTCTCTCTGGTGGGCGGCGGGAAGGTGGCCACGGCCCGCAGCTCCTTTCTGGTGGTGGCCCGCGTCGCTCTCGATAAGGAGCTCCGTTCTCTAGCGCTCTTCTGGGCTGGCCGCTGCAGCGTGCTGAGGTGGGAGAAGAGCGGCTCCTGGATGCGCAAGAATCTTTCGACGGTGGCGGTCGAGTATCTCGACCGGGGCCTGTCCCTGAAGTCCGGGGCCTCCCTCGATGGCCGTATCGCGGTCGAGCTCGGCGAGGCCCTGCTTCGGTTTGACCGTCCGGCGGAGGCGGAGAAGGTCTGGAGACGGCTGAGAGCTTCGGGCGGCGGAGCGGGAATGACCGCGGCCTACGGTCTGCTGGTGTCTCTGCAGGGAACGGGCAATCATTCGCAGGCCATCGAGCTGGCCCGGGAGCTGCTGAAGCTTTATCCGGCGAGCTCGGACCACGGCGCCCTCCTTCAGCGCCTGGGGGACTCCCTGCTGCTTGATGGGATCTCCGCGCCTGCCTCGAACGTCCGCAGGGAGCGCTTCGGCTCCGCTGCGACGGTCTATGCCCGGGCTCTTGCCAGCCCGGGGGTGGATTCCAGGCTGACCATTCGTTTCCGCCGGGGTGTTGCCTTGCTCCTGCTTGGGGAATTCCAGGCGGCCCGTGAGCTCCTGTCGGGGGTGGTGAAGTCAGCAGCCCAGAGCTCCGATGCCGTGGTCCGCTCACAGACGGCCTTTGCCGCCGGGCTCCTTGGACGGCTCTACCTGATTGAAGGTGAGCAGGCCGCCGCCGATGCGTTCTCCTCTGCGAAAGCTGTCGAGAACCTGGAGAAGGCCGGCAAGTATCTTGAGGAGTTCCGGCTGAACACGGAGGCGCCATCGGAGCTGCGAACGCGCGCGGAGCTGGCCCATGGCTACAGCCTCCGGCTCAGGGCGGGTCTTATAGCGGACCCGATGAAAAAAAAGAAGCTTCTCGCCGAGGCCCGCGGGCTGCTCTCCATTACCGCGCGCCGGCTGGAGTATAAACCAGCCGCGGTTCGCGCCAGCCTGGAGCTTGCCAGGGTACACGCTCTCTCAGCGGGTCGCGCGCAGGCCGTCAGCCGCCTCACAGTTTTTACCACCCGCTCCCCCTGGAAAGAATCAACGGTTGCCGCTGAGGCTCTACTCGAGCTGGCTCGTCAGCAGGCCGGGCTTGGTCGGTTTCCCCAGGCGCTCGCCGCGCTGGATGCCGCCGCCGCCCGAGCTCTTCCTTCCCTGCTGGCGCAGGTCAAGCTCGAGCGGGCCCGGCTCAAGGCGCGTCAAGGTGAGACTGGGGTGGCCAGGCTGTCCCTGGCGACTCTCTACCAGGGGCCCTATGAGACAAGGGTGCGTGGACTTGCTGCCCTGGAGTTGTTGCGGCTCGAGTCCTCGCACCAGGTTGGGGGCCGCGCCAGGAAGATCCTTCGTGAGACGATTCTTCTGCTTGCCGCCGAAGGCGAGGGGCTGGATGCCGAGCTGAGAGCTGATCTGTTGCTGGAGATTGTTCGCCTGGAGGCGGCCGGGGTTCATTTCGGAAAGAGCGCCGCGGCTCAAGGCTCCCCCGTCGCCAGCCT
>DODI01000522.1:0-8364 GCA_003509045.1 Planctomycetota bacterium
TTCCAGGAAGCCTCCTTTGAGCTCAACCTCAGCAGCCCGCTCAAGGGGGCCGTGATCCGCTACACCCTTGATTGCTCGGCTCCTGACGAGAGGAGCTCGGCGATATTCGATGAGACACTCGAAATAGGTCAGAGCACCGTTGTCCGCGCCAGGGCCTTTGCCGCGGGACACGCTCCGAGCTTCTCCGAGACCCGAACCTATGTTTTCCTCGAAGACGTCATCAGGCAATCCCCCGATGGCCTGCCTCCCCCCGGAGGCTACTACCGATGGGGAAAAAACCGGGTCGACTATGGAATGGATACCGCCATCGTCAAAGATCCCGTCTACAGAAAGACCATCATCTCGGATCTCAAATCAATTCCATCCGTCTCGCTCGTGCTCGATCCGGAAGATCTCTTCAGTTCGGAATCCGGTATCTACTCCAACGCGACCAGGCAGGGCCGTGAAAACGAGCGCTCGGCCGCCTTTGAGCTGCTGCCGACCACCGCACAACCCGGCTTTGACATCAACTGTGGGGTCCGGATCCGGGGCGGCTTCAGCCGCACGGCTGAAAATCCAAAACATGCCTTCAGGCTCTTCTTCCGCAAGCTCTACGGAACCGGAAAATTGAAGTTCCCCTTCTTCGGAGCAGATGCGGCCCAGGAATTCGATAATGTCGATCTGCGCTGTTCCCAGAACTATTCCTGGAATATGGGAGGAGACAGCAAGGGGCTCTTCCTGCGGGACCAGTTCAGCCGAGACCTTCAGCTGTCCATGGACCGGCCGGCAGCCAGGGGAGATTACTACCACCTCTACCTCAACGGACAGTACTGGGGTCTCTACAACTCCTGCGAGAGACCCGAGGCATCCTTTGGCGTCAGCTACTTCGGCGGCGTAAAAGAAGACTATGACGTCATCAAGGTCGACAGCGGCCGGGGGCAGTCCTATACCATCACAGCTACAGATGGAGATCTCGATGCGTGGAGAAAGCTCCACGAGCTGGCAACGGCCGGCCTGGAAGACGACGCGGCCTACCAGCGAATCCAGGGAAGAAACCCGGACGGCAGCCCGAATGCCGAATACGACAACCTGCTCGACATCGAGGGGCTCATCGACTACATGCTGATCATTCTCTACGGAGGCAATCTGGACTCTCCAATCTCAAGATTTTCCAGGAACCGCGTCGGCAATAACTGGCACGGTATGAGAGACCGAAACGGCTCGCATGGATTCCGTTTCTTTATCTGGGATGCGGAACACACCCTTCTCGACATCCTCGAGAACAGGACAGGCCCCTTCCCGGCCGGCGAAAGTTTTGAACGCAGCAACCCCCAATGGCTCTGGCAACAATGCCTCGCAAACGCCGATTTCAGGCGCCTGGTCGCCGACCGTGCCCACAACCTGCTCTCCTCCGGAGGACTTCTCAGCCCCGAGAACACCCGCAGAGTCTTCGAAAAACGAATGAAGCAGATCGAGAAGGCTGTCGTCGGCGAGTCGGCCCGCTGGGGAGACCTCGGCGGAAGACGAGGGGGCTTCCTGGGCCTCTTCGGCATTGGAAACTCCGGCCCCAAGACCAGGGATGAGCATTGGAGAGGCGAGGCGAACCGTGTCCTGAATGACTACCTTCCCCTTCGAAGCGGGGTTCTCCTCTCCCAGCTGTGGCGCCAGGGGTTGATGCCCGACATAACCCCCCCGCGCCACAGGAAGCTGCCCGGAGGAAAGCTGGAGCTGTCAGCCCCTCGCGGCAGGATCTATTACCGCCTTGACGGCAAAGACCCGAGAGATACCGGGGACGAGGTCAACCCGGCCGCCAGGCCCTATGAAGCGCCCATCGATACCGGGAAAGGTTCCCCCATCAAGTCGCGCGTTCGCTATAAGGGCGAATGGAGCGTCCTTGTAGAGATCCAGCCCGGCTCTTCGAAACAATAATGCGCCGCTGCGCTAAGCCGCCTGAGCAGACAACTGCGCTCAGGAGAACTCGGCTGCCCCTCATCTTCCGGAGGCATATCCCCATCCCGCACCCTCGCGAGAACATTGACCCAGAGATCTTTACGGCTCACCAGCGGCCGTGAGCTAAGAGCCGACTCGATATCGATGTCGCCTTTTTTTCGCTTCGCGTTATGGCAGCCGAAGCAATATTCCTTCAACAATGGAGCGAGCTCGATGGCGAAGTCGAGCCGGGGCCTCCCCTGCTGCTGGGCGCTCAAGACTCCCGTATGGAGAATAAAAAAAGCCAGGGCGGCAAGGCTCTGCAGCCTCACCGCCCTGGCTTCAGTGATCTTGAACCGCAATGAAAGACCCCTGTCCTTAAACTCAGAGGGTCCAGGGCTTGCGGTAGTCGACCGCCTTGAGAAGCTTGTCAGCTGCGGCATCGCCAATGACCTTCTCGTTCTCAGGATCCCACCTGAGCTTCTTGCCGCCAAGCGCCTGGCTCAGAAGGCCGAGGTGACCCGGGGTGATCGATCGATGGCCAATTTCCGCCGTGCAGATACAGGGCTTGCTGCTCTTACAGCCATCGAGGAAGTTCCGATGGTGCTCAGGTGAGTTGTAGACCTTCTTGGGACCGGCATCGAAGCCGCCCTTGATCCACTCCTTGTTCGAAGCGTCCAGGCGTCCGCGCCTGACGTAGATCCAGCTGCCGTCTTCGCCGTACCACTTGGCGCCCTGGGCGTTTGCCTCGTTGGAGGTAATAGTAGATGTGACGCCATTGGCGTACTTGCAGCTGATCTTGTAGTGATAGGCCGCGTTGAAGACATCCAGCTTTGCGGGATACTTGAATCCGGAGGCCTGGACCTCTACCGGACCACTCTTGTCCATACCCATACCCCAGTGGGCGATGTCGTTGTGATGGCCAATCCAGTCCATCAGCTGACCACCACCGAAGTTGAGATGCCAGCGCCAATGGAAATGGAAACGCTGCGGGATAAAGGGAACCATCTGCGAGGGCCCAACCCAGAAGTTATAGTCAACGTGGGCAGGAGGCTCTACCGGGTCTTTCGGGGCCGCTGGGGGATTCCTGTTTCCCTGGGGAAGTCCGACCTCGACGCGCTTGAGCTTACCAAGCACCCCGTTCTGAACGAGCTCGGCCGCGCGGCGGAAATTACCCGAGGAGCGCTGCTGGCTGCCGACCTGGAAGATGACGTCGTTCTTCTTGACCGCCGCCACGACCGCCTGGCCCTCTGCGAAGGTGTGGGTCATGGGCTTCTGGCAATAGATGTGCTTCTTGTTGTTGGCCGCCTCGACGCAGCACTTGGCATGCCAGTGATCCGGGGTTGCGATACAGACGGCATCGATCTTCTCATCAGCGACGAGCTGCCTGTAATCTCCGTGGGTCTGGCAATCCTTGCTCTTGTAGCGCTTGTCGACCTGGTTCTTGGCGTTGTTCATGTTGTTCTTGTCGACATCGCAAACGGCGGTGACCTGAACATCTTTGTTGCGCATGAAGGCGCCCATGTTGCCGCGGCCCATTCCGCCGACCCCTATAACCCCCATGACGATCCGTTCACTGGGCGCGACCGTACCACCGAGACCTAGGGCGCTTCCAGGTACGAAATAAGGAACGGCTAACGCTGAAGCGGAAGCTCCAAGGAAACCGCGGCGAGAGACTTTCTTACTCTGGCTCATTGCTGTACCTCTCAATTTGCTCATCAAGCGCCAGCCCGGTCCGCCCGGACATCGGCTCAACGATTATTTCCCATACAATTTAACATTTCAGAACCCCCAATCTATCAACTCACTTTGCTCAGGTCCAGAGCGACCCGCAAGGAACTTTCAGCTTCCCTGTTCCAGGGAGCCTGCTGAAGCTTGATTCCTTGCCCCTCACTCTTCAGAATCATTTCTCACATCCGCACTATCGTCTTCAGAGCAAACAGGAGGAACAGGTATGACCCGGTTCAACTTGGTCTCGATCGCCACGGCAGGGTTCCTGGGCCTGGTCATCGGCTCCTCCTTGTCGACAACCGGCATCCGCGCCGAAGAGATCCGGCCCGCCGCGGATGCCCCCAGGCCGCTCCCACCCCAGGAGAGCCTCAAGAAATTCAAGCTCGCAGCCGGGTTGAAGATCGAGCTGGTCGCCAGCGAACCCCTCATCGCCGACCCGACGGGGATCGCCTGGGACGAACACGGCCGCCTGTTCGTTTGCGAGCTCCACGGCTACAACCTCGAGGGCCACCTCGACATACTCGAGCTGAACAAGACTGGAAAACTCGATCGGAAGATACGCAGGGTCTACGCCAGCCCCCAGACCCTGGCCGAGGCCCGGAAACAGACCTACGGCAGGGTCAAGCTCCTTCAGGATACCGACGGCGATGGCCGCATGGACCGGGCCGACATCTGGGCCGACGACCTGCCGGCCTGCTTCGGCATCGTCCCCGCCCGCGGCGGCATCATCGCCGTCACCGCGTTCAAGATCATCTACCTGAACGACAGCACTGGAGACGGAAAGGCGGATATCCGCGAGACCATCTTCGATGGCTTCGAGATGCACATCATCGAGCGGGCCATCAACAATCCGCGCTGGGGACAGGACAATTGGATCTACGTGGCCGGGGCGAACCGCGGCGCCTCGGTAGCCGGCCCCGGGCTCAAAGGCAGGGTCAACCTGGGAAGAAACGACTTTCGCTTCAAGGCCGACGGCAGCGCGATCGAACCTGTAACCGGAACCAACCACACCTTCGGTCTGAGCCTCACGGACTCTGGCGACCGCTTCCTCATCAGCACAGGATCCCATGTCCTCTACGCCATGCCCCTGCCCTACAGGTACCTGATCCGCAATCCTCATGTACCGACTCCCGGCGCAGTAGTCAACGCGGGGCAGGACCCGAAGGTCTACCCGATCAGCAAACCTCATCCCTGGCGTGTCGCCCGCAGCAAGGATCCGCGCTGGATGAAGTTCTATGGCCGCATGGAGGCGACCGCCAACGGCTACCTGACCTCAGCCTGCGGACAGCTGGTCTACCGGGCGGAATTGCTTGGCGGGAAATACCGGGGCAGCCACTTCGCCTGCGACCCGCAACAGAACATGGTGCGCCGCTCTGAGCTTCGCAGGGACGGAGCCGGCTACCGGGCCTCGAGACCGGAGGATGAAAGGGCCTCCGAATTCCTCGCCTCCACCGACCAGTGGTTCCGGCCCAACGGAGTACGAACGGGTCCCGACGGAGCGCTCTATGTCGTAGATTTCTACAGGGAGATCATCGAGGATTACTCGGCGATCCCCCGCTACCTTCAGCAGCAATACGGACTCGTCAAGGGAGACGATCGCGGCCGCATCTGGAGGATCTCACCCGCGGCGGCCGGCTACACTCCGCCGCCTATACTCTCTGGACTGAAACCCGACGAGCTTGTCGACAGGCTGGACCATCCCACGCCCTGGCAGCGGTTCACAGCCCAGCGCCTGCTCATCGAGAAGAAGGCGGCCGGCACGGCGATGGCCCTCCAACAATCTCTGCGCTCGGCGAGACACCCCCAGGGACGTCTCCAGGCGCTCTATACTCTCGACGGACTGGGTGCACTCTCCGCTGATGATCTGCTCAACGGTCTTGGGGACAGGAACTACAGCGTCCGTCTGCACACCCTTCGTCTCGCTGATTCGAGACTCGCCGGAAATGCCCGGCTGCTCAAAAAGATCACCTCGATGGTCGCCGACCCTGATCCGCTGGTGCGCCTGCAGGTGGCGATGAGCCTCGGCGAGAGCTCGAAGCCGCCAGCCGTTGCGGCCCTGGTCCAGCTGACACGGGAGAGGCTCGATGAGAGATGGATGAAGGCGGCCATCCTGAGCTCCGTAAAAAACATTGCCGGAGACCTCCTCGGAGGTCTCCTCTCCGGGGAAAAAACAAAACCAGATCCAGGACTCGCTGAATCACTGGCGATGGTAGCCGGCTCGCGGCGGCGGCAGGCGGAATTGACTCGGCTGCTGGAAGCGCTCGAGCGTCTTGATAAAAGCAACGGCGAGCTCCTCGCCCGCTGCCTGAGAGGGCTCTACAGGGGACTCCAGCATGGCGCCGTCAGCTCCTTCAACGACAAGCGGGGCCGGGGCGCCCTCATTCGACTGCTGAAACGTACCGGGGGCGAAACGCTCAGCCTCTGCCTCCAGGTGGCCAGCCGGCTGGGACTCTCCGGCAGCAGGGACCTGGAGGACCTCTACGACAAGATCGCCGGCGATGCCCTCGACGAAAAGAACAGTGAAGGGGAGCGCCTCAAGGCGCTCGGATTCCTGGCTGCGGGACCCTTCGAAACCCTCGAGCGCATCAGCGACAGGGTGCTGGCTCCCACGCAGCCTCCTGGAATCCAGCTGGCCGCGGTCGGAGCTCTCTCCTCCATGGAAGATCCCCGCGCAGGTCCGCTGCTTCTGAAAAGCTGGAAGAGCTATTCCCCCCCGATCCAGGAAAAGGTCATCGAGGCGATCTTCAGCCGAGAAAATCGCCTCGGGGCGCTGGTCTCGAGCCTCGAGAAGAAGATCGTTCCAGTCCAGAGCCTCGGAGCTCTGCGCATCGACAGGCTGCTGAAGAACCCCGATTCGGCCCTGCGTGAACGAGCTGGAAAGGTCATCGGCGCGGCGAAGCTGAACAGCGGCAGGGAAAAGGTGGTCGAGAAATATACCGCGGCCCTCGGCGGCAAGGCCGACCCCATCCGTGGCAAGGAGGTATTCCTCGCCCAATGCGCCAAATGCCACCAGGTCGCCGGCGAGGGACACGCCATCGGCCCCGACCTCGCCCAGGCGAAAAACCGGCCCGACGAATCGCTCCTGCTCGATGTGCTGAACCCAAGCGGCATCATCTCCGCGGGCTTCGACACCTACACCCTGGTGACGAAGAGCGGGCGAACCTTCAGCGGGGTCGTCGATTCGGAGTCCCCCACCAGCGTCAAGCTGCGCTGGGCCGAGGGAAATACGGCGACGGTGCTCAGGAAAGACATCAAGCTCATGCAGGCCGCCGGAAAATCACTGATGCCGGAGAACCTCGACCAGGCCGTCTCCGCCGCCGACCTGGCCGCGGTCTTCGCCTGGCTGCGGGAGACCTTCGGCCAGCCGACCAGGTCGCAGCGGGTTGAACATGCCGGCCTCGAGCTGAAAGGCTCCTGGGAAACGGAGAGGAACCCGGCCTATAGCGAAAAGATAGCGGTCCTGACCACAACCCATGGAGATTCCGCCAGCTTCAGCTTCGAGGGAACCGGGATCTCCTGGGTCGGAGCCCGGACCTACAACGGCGGGATCTTTCACTGGGTGATCGACGAGGGAAGCCCACAGGAACTCTCCGGCAAGGTGAACACCTGGATCAAGGGCGTCGAGCGCTACCACGTGACTCCCCTGGCCAAGGCCCTCGCTCCCGGGCGTCACTCCTTCAAGTGCACCATGGAATCCGGAACGGAGATCTACATCGATGCCTTCGATATCAGGGTGCCGCTGAAAAAAAGAGAGGGGAAGAAATAGACCTATTCTTTCTTTGCCTCGGCCTTTTTTGGCCGGGCGGCCTTCTTTCTGTTTTTCTTCTTCCCCTGGCCGCCGCCGAGGCCGGAGGGACTCATCACGCGCGTCTCCCACTGGGCGAGCATCTTCTCCCACTGCGCAAGGCTGCGGGTGGGATACTTGCTTGACCAGCCACCTTTTCGGAAGCTCTCGCTGACTCCTTCATCGCCAATCTCCTTGCGCCAGTTCATCACCACCCCGCGCATGCGCTCGAGGTCGGCCTTGTATTTCGGATCAGCGGCAAGGTTTTTCGTCTCGAAAGGATCAGCGACAATATCGAAGAGCTCCTCCTCGGGCTTGGTCGATTTCATGAAGCGATCCTGGACCTCGTTGAGCTCCCCCTTGAGATGCATGACATTCAGGAGCGCCAGCACCGGGTAGGATCTCTCCTTGTACTCGTTGAGCTGGCACCAGGCCCGCTCGGGCATGAGGTTGTCGATGTACTTGAAGCGCTTGTCCCGGCAGCCGCGCATCGAATCATGGGTAGCATCCATCTTGTCGCGGGCCAGCATGACGTAATCTCGTTTGGGGGTCTTCTCATCGAAGAGATCACGCCCCTGCATCCACTTGGGCACGGCGACCCCGGCGGCCGCTAGAACCGTGGCTGTCACGTCGATGGAGCTGACAAGGTCTTCGTTGACTGTCCCCGGCTTGACGTGCCCGGGCCAGCGAATGATCAGCGGCACCTGGACGCCGGAGTCATAGAGGAACTGTTTGCCGCGCACCTGGCAGCGACCGTGGTCGCCGATGAAGATCACCAGGGTTTTTTCGGCAAGCCCCTCGTCCTCAAGCCGTTTGAGCACCCCCCCCACCAACTGGTCGAGCTTCTGCATCTCGCTGAGCCCATCGGCGATATCACGGCGAACCAGCGGCGTGTCGGGATAATAGGGCGGCACCTCGACCTCCTTCGGATCCACCGGCAG
>DODI01000038.1:0-6877 GCA_003509045.1 Planctomycetota bacterium
TGGGTCCCAACTGCCATCCCGGCAACCCCCTGATTTCTGGCTGGCGAGAAGAGCGGATTGCATTTTCGGATTCCAGTTCTTCCATGGGGTCCCTCCATATTGGAATAGCGCGTAGGTCGCGTAATACCAGTAATAAAAAGGTGACTGGGGATTCTTCTTTTTCCACTCGGGCGGCTGCTTTGCAATCTGGTCAACGCCGAGACGGATATTGCCGGCGAGTCGCTTTTCTCCGGCAAGCAGCCGGCAGAGAACTCCGACTGAGGTCATGCAGGGTACGGGCTGATGCTCCTTACCGCGAGCATGGTAGCCGGTGATTCCGTATTCGCTGGTGAGCCCGCGGAAATAGGCGATCGAGTCCCGAAACGCTTCTTCATAACGGGATTTTTCAATCCCAAGCCGGCTGATTTTCCCGGTCTTCAGCGCCAGGATCATCCAGCCCGTAACAGAAACATCATTATCATTATCCCTGTAGCCATACCGCCAGGCCTTTCCGGGGTTCCTGGCTCTCAAGATGTATTCCATGGCGGCCTTAACCGGCCTCTTCAGAGACAGGATATCTCCGGAGAGAATCAGCAGCTCACCCATGGCCATCGTGGCGATGGAATGGAGGTACATGGATTTATGCCCATCTTGACTACCGAAGCGCCCCATCTTGCTCGCCCCGCCGCCGTTTGTCTGGGTGGAGACGAGATACTTGGTCGCTTTCTTGAGACAGGTTTTAAATTTAGGGACATCGGAATAGAGGTGACTGTGCCCCGCTCCGGTGAAGGCCAGGATCGCGAGCCCTGTGAGTCCGATGGCCTGGTCCTTGTCTTTGGAGGCACCACCGCAGCCGCCGCCAGCCTTGCATTGCTGAATAAAGCCGTGGCCGCGCCAGCTTCCATCCGGATGTTGATGGCGATAGAGCCACTCAAGGGCCGCCCGCACGGCGCTCTCGGTCGCTTCGCTCCCGCCTTCGCGAATCAAGGCGCCCTTCCCGGTTCTTTCTCCATACGCCCCGGCAGCCCCGCCGCCAACGCCGATGGCGTCGTTGATGAAGGTCGCCTGCATGTTGACATTACTTTGATTCAGCAGGTCAGTCCCCTTGGGGATATCAACCGTAGGTTCCTCGATCTTCCGCTTGACTACGGGGATATCGGGAATGATGGGCTTGGGTATTTCAATCTTCCGCTCCATGGCCTTCTTCTTGGTCGGATCGTACGGAATAGGGGGAGGGGCAGCCCTCATGGAGACCGCCGGGGAGGTTTTTTTTTCCTGTCGCTGAGAAATGACCATGCCAACCAGGATGAATAACAGAACAACGTGCAGGATAGCGGAAACCGCCCAATATGGCATCTCGGTCAGAAACGCGGGCCGAGAGAAGACCTCTTCACCTTCCTCCTCGCCCTCCTCGCCGGCGAGTTCCTCCAGCGAAGCCCCTTGATAGGACACTCCGGGGTCCTGGATCTCGGACGGATAACCGCCCTGCCCACCAGGCGTTCCACCCTGCTGTTGTTTCAGCTGGTCCTGAAGAGCCGCTAATTGGGCAAGCGCGGCTTGATGCTCCTCCTCCGAGACAGGCGGAGAGGCCTGGCCCTCCTGCGAGGTCGCATCATCTGGTTTTTCGTCAGACATCTAAAAACCCGGAAAGAATAAGGAACAAAATCAAAGCCCCCCCACAGTATCCATGATAAACCCCGCCACAGATCAACCGGGGAAAAAAATAGCCTTACATGCGGCCTGCCAGGAACTTATCGAGCCAAACGACCTAATATCCCCTGAAACAACAGAGGGCGGCGGCTTTCCTGTCCTTACCTTCGAAATACATCTCCCCCCGCTGCCCACTGATCAGGCTTATATGCCCCGGAAGGCAGGCTTTCCTGATATCTGGAGATGAGCCTAAGGATCTAAGAAAGAGACGGATGGCCTTCAAATTTAGACAGAAACGGCTCAATAAGCGAATCCCATCATGCTACTTTCTTTGATTGGAAACTGAAAATTTTTCGGCGCCCATTCCCATTTAAATTCACAGGAGACCCCCTTGGCCAGACCATCCAGACGCAAGTTTCTTGGTGCTGCGGCGGCCTGCGCAGCCGCTCCTCTCGGGCTGCCTGGCAAACAAGCCGCCGGTTACACCGAAGACAACTCCAGCATCGGAAAGACACCACACACTCGCTTTGCAGTGAACATTGAGATGTGGTTTACGAAACTTCCATTCCTGAAGCGAATTGAGGCGGCGGCAGCGTTGGGGTTCCCAGCCGTAGAATTCTGGCCCCTCCAGGGAAAGGACCTCGGAGCCATCGCCAAAAAAACCCGGGAGTTAAAAATCGAGGTCGCCCAATTTACCGCCTGGGGCTTCAAGCCCGGCCTTAATAACCCGAAGAACCACAAAGCCTTCGTGGAAGCTGTCGAGGCCTCCTGTAAAGCGGCAAAGAAGCTGCGCTGCGGCCTCATGACAGTTGTTGGCGGCGATGACCAACCCGGAATGACCCAGAGGCAGATGCATGCCAACATCATTGCCGGGCTCAAGCTTGCCGCTCCGATAGCCGAAAGCCATGAGGTCGTCATGATCCTAGAGCCGATGAATATCAGGGTTGATCATAAAGGGCACTCACTTTACGGAAGCCCGCCGGCTATTCGCATCTGCGAAGAGGTCGATTCACCAAGCGTCAAGATCAACTGGGACCTCTACCATATGCAGATAACCGAAGGCGATCTCTGCGGCAGGATGAGAGATGGCTGGAAGCATATTGGCTACCTCCAGCTTGCAGACCACCCTGGCCGACACGAGCCTGGGACCGGGGAAATCCATTACAACCGCGTTCTCAAGGCGGCTCACGACCTCGGCTACCGAGGCCTTGTAGGGCTCGAGTGCCGCCCCAGGGACGGGGAGCTTCAGGCCGCAAAGCGGGTGGCCGCCGCGGATGTCTGGTAAGGACCCGATTTGATGCCTGACGAATCATCTTCTCCAGCCTCTGTCATTCTTCGATCCGAAGACAATATCGCCGTTGCCTGCAGGGACATTCGTCCCGGCGAAAGAATCCCGGCGATAGATGGAGACATAGAAGCGGCCGCAAGAATCCCACTGGGACACAAGCTTGCCATCGGGGATATTCCCGAAGGAGCTGAAATAAGAAAATACGGTCAGGTAATCGGATTCGCCTCCGAGGCGATCCGGGCGGGAAGCCATGTTCATGTCCACAATTGCGATGCTGACGCATTCCAGCGCGATTACGCCTTCGCAACCGAGTCTCCCGCCCTCAAGGACCCTGGGCCGAAACGCACCTTCAAGGGGTATCTGCGCCGAGATGGAAGGGTAGGAACCCGAAATTACCTTGCTGTCATCAGCACGGTCAATTGCTCGGCTTCAACCAGTAAATATATCTGCCGGGAGATAACTCCTGAAATCCTTGAAGACTATCCCAATGTAGATGGGATCCTGCCCTTGACTCACAAGGGTGGCTGCGGCATGCAGGAAGACGGGCCGGACCATGAACAGCTCAACAGGGTGCTTTCTGGATTTGCCAGCCATCCTAATATTGGAGCCTATTTGCTGGTGGGCCTCGGTTGTGAGGTCGGCCAGGCCTCTCACTTGATCCGAAATACCCGGCTGGTCCAGGTTGAAGGGCTTCCATCAGCAGAGCCTTCCGAGCTTGGGGGCCAGCCCCCAACGATCACCATTCAGGAAGAAGGCGGTGTTTCAGCGACGATCAAGGCTGGTGTCCAGGCCGTCCTCGGGCTCCTTCCGCAATTGAATGAAATTCGGAGGACCGAACAGCCCGTATCAAGCTTGATGCTCGGCACCCAATGCGGAGGCTCCGATGGCAATAGCGGGATAACAGCCAACCCCGCCCTGGGAGGCGCTTCCGACCGGCTCATTTCCCATGGCGGAACAGTCATCCTCGGGGAAACTCCTGAAATATATGGAGCCGAGCATCTCCTTACACGCAGGGCCGCGAGCAAGGAGATCGGAGAAAAGCTCATTGAACGAATCAAGTGGTGGGAATGGTACTCGAGCACCCTTGGGGCCGAGTTGAACAACAATCCATCGCCCGGAAATAAAGCCGGCGGCCTGACCACCATCTATGAAAAGTCACTTGGAGCCATAGCCAAGGGAGGCAGCAGTTCCCTGAATGGCGTCTACGGCTACGCAGAGACAGTCAGCGCCAGCGGGCTGGTGGTGATGGATACGCCGGGCTACGACCCTGTCTCCCTGACCGGGATCGTGGCAGGCGGCGCCAATATCTGTATCTTTACAACCGGGCGCGGCTCCGTCTACGGGTGCAAGCCCGTCCCCTGCATCAAGATCGCCACCAACACGCCCATGTACCTGAAGATGCAGGAGGACATGGACATCGATGCCGGCTGTGTGCTCGGCGGGACTCCAATTGACGCCCTGGCCGATGACATTTTTGAAGAACTGATCGCGGTAGCCAGCGGAAAACAGACCGCCAGTGAGAAGCACGGGTTTGGCGAAGAAGAGTTTGCGCCGTGGTCGATCGGTCCCGTCCTCTGAATTTCCACCCCGGGGTTCAATAAATTGTCGAAGCGAACATTTCAGTCATTTGCCAGGAAGGCCCCGCTTTACCTTGTTCTCCTTGGGGGCATCGCGCTTCTCCTCATCTGGATACCCTCCTGGGGTGATCGGCAGTATCAGTACATCGCCACCGCGGCGGTCGTTCTTGTTACAGGGTTTCTTGCTATCGCATTTACCCTTTTCCTGTCCGGCTATTCCAGGAAAGCCAGACTTACCGTTTTCATCGTCTCCAGCCTGGCTGCTGGCGGCCTCGCGGGACTCTTCCGCATAGACGAGGTGACGGGGGATCTGCTTCCAGTGCTGGTTTTTCGCTGGAAGGGAACGGCAGACGAGGCCCTCCCTCTCCTTGCCCCCTCCGCCCCCCCACCCCCTGGTACCGAGATTTCTCCGGCCCTGGCCGCCATCGGCAGCCCCGCCAAAGCTCAGGGCTACGGTCAATTCCTCGGGCCCAATCGAAAGGCCACGATCGATGGTACTGGGATCAACTGGGATTGGAGCAGGACGCCCCCTGCCGAGATGTGGCGAAGGCCTGTCGGCGCCGGCTGGTCTGCTTTTTCTGTTTCAGGGGGACGCGCTGTAACCCAGGAACAACGCGGGCCGAACGAGCTGGTTGTGTGTTATTGGCTCTCCTCGGGTGAAGTCGCCTGGTCTCACGCTGACCCCGCTCGTTTCCAGGAGGTGCTGGGAGGCATCGGGCCGCGCGCGACCCCGACCATCGCCGCGGGCAAGGTCTTCACTTTTGGAGCGACAGGGATACTGAATTGCCTTTCGCTCTCCAGCGGCTCACTCGTCTGGTCAGTGGATGTCCTCAAGGAAACCGGCTGCCCTAACCAGGGCTGGGGGAAAAGCAGCTCGCCGCTGGTTTATGATGGCCTTGTTATCGTTGCCGCCGGCGGTAACGATTGCCCGGGAATGGTGGCCTATCGGGAACAGTCGGGCGAAGAGGCGTGGAGGTCTGCCCCTTCAGAGCCAGGCTACTGCTCGCCCTCTGTGGCTCAACTCGCAGGCCGCCCACAGCTCCTCATTCTCAATCTGGGGTCTGTCTCCTCCCACGACCCTGCCACGGGAAAGACTTTGTGGTCGCATCCCTGGGAAGGAACCCAGCCCAAGGTAACCCAGCCAGTGCCTGTTGAAGGGGATCGGGTTCTCCTCTCGAGCGGCTACGGGGTTGGGGCTGAGCTATTGGCGATCACTGAAGGGGCTGGCGGAAGCCTCGAGCCTCGGTCCATCTGGAAAAATCGAAACCTGAAGTCAAAATTCTCCAACATCGTCGTTTACCAGGGAGCGGCCTATGGGCTAGATGATGGGATCATGGCCTGCATTGACCTCTCTGATGGGAAGAGACATTGGAAAGGCGGACGGTACGGGCATGGGCAGCTTCTCCTTGACGGAGACAAGATCCTTGTGCTTGCAGAGACCGGAGATGGCGTGGTTGTCCAGGCCTCGACAGCCGGCCACACAGAGCTCGCCAGGCACAAGCTGCTGGATGGAAAGACCTGGAACCATCCTTCGCTGCCTGCCCCCTACCTGTTAGTAAGAAACGCGACTGAGGCCGCCTGCTATCGGCTGAAGAGAGACTAAGCCGTGCTTGCCTACGTAGTGAGTCAGTTCATGGTCAGAAGAGGAAGGACCCTGATGTGCCTTCTCGGCGTGGCCGTCAGCGTAGCCATGATCGTTTCTATACTTTCCATTTCCCGCGGAATGCGCAACAGCCTCAACAGCTACATGAAGGAGAGCGGCGCGAGCCTTGTTGTTTTTGACAGGTCCGCGGCCGATCTCGCATTCAGCAAGGTGACGGAGGAGGAGGTCGACAAGGTCCGGAATATTGCGGGTGTCGAAGAGGTCTCCCGGGCCAACTTCACAATGATCATGGGGCCCCGCCTCGGCGACAAGGCCTCGCCCGGCGCAGGCCTTGGAATCATTCCTGTTTTCGGTCGGTTCTATTCCGAAAGGATGATCCGGAAGTATGAAAGCAAGCTGATAGCCGGGCGCCTTCCATCCAAACGAAGCGAGCTCCTCATCGGCGACCTGGCCGCCAGGAAACTGAAGGTCAAGGTCGGTGATCGATTTCCCTTTTTCAGAGAGGAGCTGCTGGGAATCCAGCAATATGAAGTTGCAGGAATATTTGAAACCGATCTCAGCTGGGAAAATCTCGGGGTGGTAGCTCATGCCGAGGTTGTTCAGCAGAAAACCGGCCCCGACTTCGCCCTGATCTTTGTCTACACGGCCCCAGAGGACACTGACCGGGTTCGCGACGAGGTTGAAAGTAAGATTCCGCGGCTTATCGCACGGCGCGCCAGTGAATTCACTGAACGATTCAACGAGCAGCTTGCCTATATCGATGAATTTATATTCCTGCTT
>DODI01000310.1:0-4667 GCA_003509045.1 Planctomycetota bacterium
AACCATGATGGCCCCCAGGGAGACACCTTCGTTATCGAGGGAATCATCTCCAGGAATAAGGAACGCCCTGGGGTCAGCTCCCGCTCCACCAACGGGCTGCACTACTCCTGGGACTGGGGCCCCCTGCACCTCGTAAATCTCGGGATCTTTGTCGGCGAGGGAGAGAAAAAGCGCAAGGGGCATCACTACGCCCCGAGGGCGAGCCTGGACTTCCTGAAAAAAGACCTCGAAAAAAGAGTCGGGGCCTCGGGGAGGCCAGTCATCCTGAGCTTTCACCTGCCCCCCTTCATCGCGGAATACGACTGGCCGAAGGAAGACCTTGCCGAGTTCTGGAAGACGATCAACGCCTACAATGTGGTCGCCATGTTCCACGGACATACGCATGGCTCACCACCAAGCCGCAACCGCTGGAACGGAAAGCAGTTCGCGCCAAAGCTCAAGGATGGACTCGACCTCTTCAACCCGGATGATTCCGGCGCGGCAAGAACCGCGCGCAACAACCCCGGCAAGGGAACAGGCCTCGCTCATGGGGTGCTCTATGTCGAACTACTCGACCGCCCAGGGGCGGAGAACGACACCCTGGTGGTGCGTTCCTACGCCACCAGGGACAATTGGAGAACCCACGACTGGCACAGCATCTGGAAGAGAAAGATCAGCATCCCGGCGAGGAAATAGCCCGGACGGCCACCCCTATTTCAGGAGGTGAGCCGAAGGCATGATCCCTCGCTTGTACTTACCGAAGCCGAACTGTGTAGGCTCGAACTTCCCGACAATATCGACCTTGGACTTGGCGAGGATCTTGTCCTCAAGCCCGACAGCCCAGTAGGTGGCATTGACCATCATGCGCCGTGAGCCCTCGACCACCAGGTCCGTCGCGGCGCCCATGGTGGTGGTAAACACCCTGCCGACGGTGCCATCGTCTCCCTTGTGAGAGTTGGTCCAGCTGACCGGCATCATGGGGTTGTTCTTCTTGCCCTCGAGGGGTTCATCGGCAAACTTCATGCCCTTGAGGACCTGCCCCATGACGATCGGCTTGCAGGTGGCGGCGAGGGGACGAACTCCGTAGACATCCGTCGGCCCCCAAATATCGCCGTCCTTGATTCCCTTGAGGATGGGGTGCTTTTCCTGCCCCTTGGCGATCAGGCCACGGGTGCTCTGCCGGCCGTGATGACCATGGTGATTGAGCCAGGTGTCACCGAGAATCTGCTTTCCAAAACCGCCTTTGCGATTGAACGAATAGCTCGCGTATTTCCTGTTACCCGGGATATTGAAGGCATGGGTGGCTGTCCTCATACCAATGATGGGC
Organism: Planctomycetota bacterium; assembly: GCA_003509045.1. GTDB lineage: Bacteria > Planctomycetota > UBA8108 > UBA8108 > UBA8108 > UBA8108. The sequence goes on from DODI01000310.1 coordinate 1,307, forward strand.
TTCCCCGCGCGGACATAGGCATCGACATGAGCCATCTGGTCATCGACGAGATTGCGAAAACGAGTTGCGATAACCATGAGATCAGCGGTCTTCAGAGCCTCCAAGCCCGGAATGTTGTGGCTGTTGTCAGGATTGATAACGCCGGTCTTCGGGTCCTGAGAGAAGACGACAGTACACTTGAAACCATGATGCCTGGCGAGAATTTTCCCCAGCTGCGGAAGGGCTTCCTCGGAGCGGTACTCCTCATCTCCTGAGATCAGAACGATCTCCTTGCCCTTGCCCGGGCCATCGAAGCCCTCGTAGACAACCCATTTCGGCTCGGCGGCGAAGGCGCTCGAAATGATACCTACAAAGACAAAAGCCAATACGCCAATGGTGATGCGGTCACGTTTCATCTTCTCTGCTGATCCTTTTCGAGACAGGTTGAGTAATCGTTCAAACAGACCGCAGGATTGTACAACGACTGCGAAGAGTCTTTAAGACCGATTTCTCCGGAAGCCGGATCAGTTAGCGCAGGACTCCGGGCAGGCGGGAATCAGGACGCATTCCTCGCCGTTGGCGTGCGGGGCACCGCCACGGAAGAGCCAGGTCAGCAGGCCGATCGCGTCGGTGAGGTTAACCCCATTGTCTCCATTCACATCGAGCAGCCGCACATTGTCAGGATCATTGGCCGCTCCATCGCCGCACGGCAGCCTGGCCGGGTTACCGACAAAGAGATGACCCAGGAGCCCGATGGCGTCGGAGATGTCCACGCGGCTGTCCTGGTTCAGATCGCCAGGAAGCTGGAGACCGCCGGCGGGCTGGGGCGCCACGATGGCAACTCCTGGTGTGCCGTTGATCGCGGAGCTCGCCTGCCAGGCGGCGGGATCAGCAAGGTTCGAGGGCCAGGAGTCGAGGTCGATGAGCTCGAGAGATGAACCCCCACCATCGGTCGCGGGATGCCAGGTATCTTGATAAGAGAAGGAGGCGATCAACCCGCCGCCAGCATCGATGAGGGTGACCTCCTCGCTCGAATTGGACAGGTTTCCGGCGTAGACACCGGCGACCAACAGGCGCCCGACATCGTAGCGGGTAGAAAACGCCTCGAGGTCCGCGACGACCAGCACCACCTCGCCTGGCTGAAGCGTTGGCACCGCTCCATCAGAGAAATCGAAGCGCAGGCCGCCGGTAAACCGGACACCCTGCAGGTCGAGGACATTCTTGCCGGCGTTCATCAGCTCGATAAATTCAAAATCATCCGCATCGAAGGAGCTGTCGCCGCCATCTCCCTCCGGGTGATACATGATCTCGGTAACCCTCAGGTCGGCTGTATCCCCGGCGAAAACCGCCTCGTTCAACGCGCTCCAATTACCGCGTCTGAGGGCCCGGGCCTTCAGCACGGTCGTCCCGGTGAGCTGCAGCGGCTCCTGGTAGCGAACCGCTCCCGGGCCGGTCCTTCCTCCAGCTAACCGGGGGTCACTCCCGTCGGTGGTGTAATAGATATTGCCAACGTCAACCTCCATAGAAACCTCCAGCGACTGCCCAGCCCCCGGAAGCCGACCCCCGTGGGGCGAAAAGACCGGGGCCGAGTGCGAAGGATAGAGCCCAGCCCTGCGGAATTGGCTCATCACGATCCCTGGCCGTCTGGGGAAATACTCCTCGAGCAGACGGCGCTGCTCCTCGAGCCATTCGACATCCCGGGTGAAGGCGTTTCCCGGCCGCCGCCAGTCTCCCCAGCGAGCCGACTCGCAAGCGAGCGCCGCATGGAGCTCACCGGCGAGCTTCATGTAGCGCTCCTCCACCGCCACGGCCGTCATCAAGCCACCGTTGAAATAATGACGATGCAGGTGATCGGCAAAGAGCAGGCGAAACTCCGAATTCTCGGTGAGACGCTGAAAGATTCGGGTTGGCTTGTTCGCGTTATCAAGCCGGGTCCTGTCAACGGAGACAAGCTGGAAGATATGCTCGGTGTCCCAGCAGAAGAACTGGTAGCCACTTCCGGGCTCCCTGCGCCTTGTGGCATACCAGTTGTGCCTGTCCCAGTCCGTCTCGCCACCACCCATCTGGACAATCATGTAATCGATCAGGTTGGGAATATCACACCACGAAGCGAGCTCTTCATAGGCTTCAGGGCTCTCGATACCACCCTCGGCGATCGCCATCATGCTATTCCATGCCTGCTGGTCACCATCGACAGCCTCCCCCGAGTTGAGGGCATCGTACTCCTCCTTCTCACCTCCGGAATAGGAGGCGCTGAAGGCTGCGGTGGGACGCTCCACAATATTGTAGACTCCCCAGTAGAGCCCGTTGAGGTAAAGATGCATGAAGGTCCCGTGCGCGGCGGGCCTCCCCATCGCGAGCTGCGTCTCCCGGGTCCACTCATCCCGAAGATACTGGGCCCTGGTGCGTTGGCTCAAATTCTGATTCAGCCAGGAGTTGCCGTGATGGCCGCGCAGAACGAGAGTATCAAAGCTGTCGACCTCCGAATCTGGGTAGAGAGGAAAGCGCAGGCGACCGGGGCCGTATTGTTTCTTGAAGAGAAGTCTCAGGGTGTGCTTGGGAGTGATATCGGGACGGCGGTTGATCCCCCCGTAAATACGGATACCGCAATTGACCTGGATCCCCTCTTTTCCATCCGGGTAGATGATCTCCATCGAGCAGGGACGCTCCCAGCGCGAACCGCTGGAGCGACTGTTGGAATAGATACCCCCGACATCAGGATTCACGCTCGGGTTGAACAGGTGATCAAGATCTGAAATGATGGAGAGCGAAGGCAGCGCAAGGAGGTCATCCGCGAGCTCATCCCGGTACGCGGGATCTGTAACGACATCCTGATCCATTTCATAATCAGCCAGGATCCCATCGCCCCAGGTCCTTGGAAATCCGGCCGGGCTTCTCGGCTGGTTGAGGACCCCGCCATTGCCAGTCGGGGTCTCGATGAAAATATAGGTACGGGTATCCGAATAGGACGGCCCGTAGCCATCGAGGAAAGCTGCCGAACGCAAGATCATGGTGTCTGTAACCTGGATGGGGCTGGCATAGATCTGGCCAGCACCCTGCAACGGGGCGCTGCCATCGAGGGTATAGCGTATGACCGCTTCGGGGGTCTCGGTCTGAAGCGACACCTCCAAAGCCTGTTCATAGAAGCCGCTTTCATGACTCAAAACCACATCGGAAACAAAGCCCTGGAACCCGGCACCGTTGGCGGAGCCGGGGGTCGGTGAGCCGAAATAGACTGGAGAATCCAGAATGACGCCGGCCACCGTCTCAAGCCCGTAGGAGTAGTCTTCCCGCTGCGGCGGAAAACCCGGTAAAAACTCATAGGCAACACTGACACTGTCAGGTTGATAGAGCCCGAGGTACTCCCCCGAGCTGTCCAGGC
>DODI01000170.1:0-863 GCA_003509045.1 Planctomycetota bacterium
AACAGGGTCTTTTGTGCTGGCTCCACCCTTGAGAGCGGCCGCCAGCGGCAGCGAGAGACGTCCCATCGGGTAGCCCCCGGGAAGCTTGGCCGTCATGCCCGGAAGTTGTGCGAGGAGGTTGTCTTTTCCGCGAGCGACGGCGGCGTTGATTCTTTTCTGGAAAGGGTCGGCATCTTCCGCTGGAGAGCGGACAGTAAAAACAGTTCCCGCCAGCAGGATCAGTCCAAGTGAAAACGCCAGTCGAGGTCCGATCGTTACGTTCTTCATAGTAGAGATTTCCTCAGCTGCCTCGACGCCCCTGGAGCGCCTTGGCGGTCGATTGTTCCAAGATGTTGAGAATCCAGCTCCAGTCCGCGGCGGACTTGCTTCCGGGATCGACGAGACCGGTAATGCCGGCGGCGATGGCCGCGGCCCCGGGGCTGCCTTTGCAGATTTTCGCACGCTTGAATCCGTTGCCGGCGGCGATCATGGCCGGTCGCCCCGAGGCGGGGACGAGCACAACGAGCAGGGCCACGTCTCCTCCGCCTTTTTCCAGGTCAAACTGGGAGACCATCTCTCCAATCCGCTTGTCGAGCTCGCGACAGTGATCCGCTGTAGCCGTCATGCTCGGCTCCGTTTTGAAGACGAGCCTGGCCCCCTTATCGAAGGAGCTGAAGATCTTGTTGACCAGCTGGGGTGTCGCAGCCAAGGTCTGGGCCGGCTTGACGGCGTCGCCGTCGGGTTTTCCGAATCTAGCCTTGAGTCGGGCGAGCGCGCCTCCCGCGGCCGGGGCGTTCGCCGCCGCGACCGCCTGGCCGAGCTCGCTGAATTTCCCCTGGGGAAGAAGGCCGCCCGATTTCCGCAGCTCGGCGGCGAGGGCGCCG
>DODI01000170.1:1150-11546 GCA_003509045.1 Planctomycetota bacterium
CCGCCCGATTTCCGCATCTCGGCGGCGAGGGCGTCGGCGGCAAGACTCGAGAGACGCGGCAGGGCGGCGCCGCAGCGTGCCAGCTTCCTGAGATTCGGCGCGCTCGATTTCGACAGGCGAAGGTCCGCCTCGCTGGCCGGACGAACCCAGACAAAGAGCCTGGTTCCGGCCTGCGAAAAGAGGGGGCCGCATGCCAGCAGACCAAGGAGCAGGGCGGGTAGAAAACCTGCCAAATTCAGCGGTCGCGTAGAGCTAAGGTGTAGCACGGGCCTTCATTTCTTCGCCTTGCGGCGAAAGGGAAATTAAACTTTCCAAGGGGTCCTGTGCGACATCTAAGCGGCCGCACAATCCTCCCAGAATGACTGCCAAGAAAGCCTCTCGCAAGGCTTTTTCCTGTCCTGTTGATGGCGAGGACGGCGTCAGGCCGGTTTTTCCGATTTCTCGTACCTGTGTCGCCCGGTTTACCGGAAGTCTTCGCGCCGGGAACGGAGATTTCAGTAGGTGGAATAGCCGCGCTTCAGGGTGAGGCTGAGTATTATTTTTCGCCAGCTATCAGCTCCAGCCAGGTCTCGTGTTTCCCCGAGCTCGACCTCGGTGGGAGGCCGCTGAAGGAAGCGGAGGTAGGCATCCTTGATCCATTGATCGGTGTCGCCAGTCCCAGGCCCGATGGCGACGGCATCTTCGGCCTCTATCAACAGCGACAGAAATTCTTCAGGGTTGGCGGCAGTCTCCTGGAGCGCGGAGCTGATGTCCTTGGTGTCCGATTCCGCCGGCGGCTTGTCGTGTAGATCGACGAGCAGCGAGCGGGCTCGCTGGAGCAGGCTTCTGCTGCGGCTATGGTCGCTGCTCGAGTATAGCTGGCTCGAAACGATCGTGTAGACGATCCGCTCCTTCTTCCCGCTGGTCTGGAGCATGAGCTTGTCCCTCTCCTTCGGCATGAGCAGACGATCAGGGCCAAGAAAGAGCTGGACGATCGCGCCGATGTTGCCCATCGGTATCGGGGAGCCTTCAACGAGCGCCTGTGCCTGGATAGCCTTCCATCTTCCTTCGTGATCGAGTTTCAGATACCGGGCAAGCTCATTACGGCTTGGCGTCCGGTTGAGGCTGTCGAGGAAGATTCTCATGCAGTGGCGAGTGGAAGTCTCGTGGTTGCCGAGGTCCGCTCTTTTTCCCAGCAGGGGTTCAAGGCTGGGGTCAAGAGCCGCCGGTGCCGCCGCCTGAGTGGGGGGAGGGGTGGTGCCGGGGGGATTGGCCGGAGGGAGGGGCCGCTGCGTCTTTTGGGTCTGGGCTTGCGGCGACTCCGACGACGAGCGGCCATTCCATTTTCTTCCGATGAAAACTCCCAGGGCGATGCCAAGCAGAGCTGAGAACATTGTGAAGAGGACGATCTGGGAAGTGTTCCATTTTCCCGGAGGCGACCTCATGGCCTGCTCGTTTTCGCCGAGGAGCTCGTCTTCAAGGTTGTCGCCGGATACGTTTTTCCGGCGACTGGTGAATTTGCGTGTCTTAGTCGAATACCTGGCCGTTTTACCCGTATCGTAAGGGGCTGGAGCCGGTGCGCCCTGCAGATCCATGCCGCCAGCTTGCTGCGGTGGAAAATTTTGCGGGGGAACCTGTTGTGTCGGAGGCATCTGCTGCTGCGGGAACGGTTGCTGGGGAGGCATTTGCTGCTGCGGCTGGAGCGGTTGCTGAGGAGGCATTTGCTGCTGCTGCGGGAGTGGTTGCTGAGGAGGCATTTGCTGCTGCGGCGGGAGCTGCTGCTGGGGAGGCTGCTGCGGCATCGGAGGCTGTCCGGCTTGGGGTGCTGGCGTGGGGTCGGCGACGGGGTTCTCACTACCGAAATCAGTCAGCGTCGCATCGTTCATCATGGCATCAAAATCATCGTCCAGGTCAAAATCACCAATCGGCTGGTCAAAGGCAGCAGCTTCACCCCCGAGCTCACCCGGGCTAGCCGGCAACGGGGTATTAGCCGCGTTGCTTGTCTGGAAGTGAATGATGAAATTCCCGACCTTCAGCTCGTCGCCGTTCTCTATCGGTCCGCTGTCGCAGCGCAGGTCGTTGATCAGAGTCCCGTTACGGCTGCCGAGGTCCTTGAATCGATAGGAGCTGCCGCGTTTTTCGATTCGGCAATGATTCTTGGATACGCTTCGGTCTCTTATGCAGACCTGGGCATCACGGTTACGTCCAATCAGGAGGCTCTCAGCATCCGTCTGAAGCTTCCAGTCGCGGTTGTTGACGACATCTCGTAAGGTCAGGGTGATCATGATTTCAGACCATCATAAAACCGACACCTTGGTAGATGCCAGTCTCCATTGAGTTTTTGCGGGTGAGTTGGTGACAGGGTCTAGGGCAATTGCTAAACTCCCACATACAAAACACGAATTTTTTTTGTTTTCCGCAGATCGGGCTTCATGATTTCAAGACTCGCTCGCAGTCCTGTAGAGCAAATCAGCAGGGTGTTTTGACGGGCTCTTTTTTGAGTTCGCAGACCGGAAGAAGAAGTGAAGATCTTCGAGGTTTTTTCGGCCCGTTCAGGTTGGCCCGCGCTGGGCGTTGCGCAACGCGCTCAATGCGGTGACGTAAAGCTCCTCGAAGAGCACAGGTATCAAGAAGAGAAGTTATCAAGAAGAGAAAAATACCCGGCTGAGCGCGAGAGCGCCAGCAGAGGTATGGCCATGGTCGCGTCACCGCATCGCGGTGACAAATCAATGGAGGCTCTCATCCCGGTGCGTGTTTTGCTCCGGTTCGTCGAGCCTTCACTCCCCGGCGGGAGTCGTGGCGTGGTGAAGTGGAGAATTGAGGAGCAACATCATGAACTTGGGTTTCATCTCGAAACTTATGTCCGATCGTAGGCGGTTTATCGCAATAGCCTCTCTCTTATCGGTTGTGGTCATCGTCGCGGTGGTGTCAATTTCATCCGCCTGGAGCTCGAGGTCGGATGGCCTGGGCGTGCCCTCCTCTCATACCGAGGGGACAATAGACCGTGAGCACTCACCTTACATCGCGTTCAGCCAGGACATTTTCGGTGACAGTAAGATCGCCGCGGCCAGGGTGGCCGGGCTTCTTGAAATCGCCATCAGGGATCCTGCTCAGCCGGGACCGCAGCCCCTTGAGAGCATGAAGAGGATCCCCGGAGAGACCCGGTTCCTTGGCCCGCAGACCTTGCGCTTCCATCCGGCCCAGCGCCTGCCGGCTTCCACCGCATTCGTTCTCCTGCTGAGCGAGCGATTCAATAGCGTGACAGGAAACGATTACGCCGGGCCCTATCGATTTGAGTTTGATACGGGCTCGTTGAACCTGGTGAAAGTCGAGCAGATAGATTTCACCAGAGAAGGACAGGTGACGGTTGGCCTGACCTTTAACGACATCGTTTCCCCTGGAGCTCTAGGTGAGAAGCTCACCCTGCTTGACGGCAATGGCGAGGACTCGCCTTACGAAATACTCACCGTCGGGTCGTCGGCCAGCTACTTCGCGGTGCGGACGCGAAAGCCGGTGGAGGAGGCCGTGGTCCTGCTGGAAGCCGGTCTCAAGGGCGAAAGTGGTCCCCTTGGCCTGTCCCAGACCGTGCGCCGCAGCGTTCCGCTGCTGTTTCAATTGCGCATGCAAACAGTCTCGGTCTCTCGCAGCGATGGATTTGCGCGGCCTGAGCTGCTCCTGCGCTTTAACCATTCTATCGATGTGGGCGTGGCGGGGAGACTCAAGGACTGGTTTGTCGTCGAGCCTCCGGTCGACTTCGTTGCCAGCCTCTACAATCCCTATTACTGGTCGCGACACAATTCGAAATCAAAGGTTGTTCTCTCCGGCCCCTTCAAGGCGGGGACGCTCTACGAGGTTACGGCGCTGAGAGGGCTGCCTGGCCAGGAAGGCTATCTGCTGAACGCAACCGTCGCCCGCCACATCTATATTCCAGATCGTGAGGCGGCTCTCGCCTTCGAAAGATCCTCCGGCTTCCTTTCGCCCAGGGGACGGCGCAAGCTCCAGATGTCGACGGTCAATGTCGAGACGGTGCTGCTGTCGGCCCAGCGGGTTCATTCGAACAACCTGGTCCTCTATCTCAGCCATCTGAATCAGAACAGGTATTATTCTTCGGACGCCTCGATCTTCACGCGCAAGGGTGAGCCGAAGGAATTTTCACTCGGCGGGCCGCGCAATGAGGTTGTCAAAAATTCGTTCGACCTGGGACAGCTGCTGGCTGATGAGAAGTCGGCCTCTTCAGAGGTCGAAGGCGTCTGGTTCGTAGAGGCTCGGGACAAGACGGATCGTTGGCGTGAAGATGAGCTTCTTGTCACCGTGACCGATATCGCCCTGAGCGCCATGGCCTCCGAAGAAGGCCTCCTTGTCTGGGCAACCTCGATCTCCGGTGGAAAGCCGCTTGAGGGCGTGGAGATCTCTCTCTGGACAGCGAACAACCAGGAGCTGGTCTCCGCCCGGACCGATGATGTGGGACTTGCCCGGATGAACGGTCCCTTTGATGACCGCGATGGGGCTCCCTTTGTGGTTCTTGGAGAGCAGGCCGGCTCGGTGTCTTATCTTGAGCTCGAGGCGCAAAGTATTCAGTTCGTTGATTTTCCCGTCTATGGACGATCCTACCTTGCGCAGGGCTACGATGGTTTTGTCTACAGTGACCGCGGAGTCTATCGCCCCGGCGACAGCGTTCGTATCGAGGCGGTTGTGCGGGATTCCTGGCTCGAGGAGCCGGGGACCTTTCCCGTCGAATTTGAGATCTTGCGGCCTGACATGAAGCGCTTCAAGCTCCTGGGCTCCCGGGTTGACGATTCCGGCGCTGCCGGGGTGTCTTTCAAGATTCCGGAGTCTTCGGTGACGGGTTCCTACAGGGTGGCGCTGCGGCTGCCGGGTGAAGATGGACGGCAGCTTGGCTCGGCGCGCTTTCAGGTAGAGGATTTTGTCCCAAGCCGAATGAGGCTCTCGGTCTCGGTGGATGGAGTCGGGAACGAGCGGAAAAAAGACGAGCGGCCGGTAGAGACCGAAGGCGCCGGACCCCGGCGTTTCCATCCGGGTGAGAGTGTTGAGGTCGTGGTTGCCGGCGAATACCTTGCCGGGCTGCCAGCCCGGGGTGTCGTGGTGGAGCTGGGGTGGTCGCTCTCCAAGGGGGCCTTCAATCCCCCGGGAGGCGCCGCCTCGGGATATGTATTCGGGGATTCGTCCGCTTCGCCTCTGAATGTCACGGGCGTCTTCGGCAGCGCGAAGCTCGACAAGGATGGCCGGGCCCGGTTCGAGGTGCAGATACCTACGGTCGACAATGACCTCCCCCTGGTGCTCGCTCTCTCCGCCGAAGCCAGCGACACCAGCGGCCGTGCAGTCAACACCCGGCTTGCGCTAGATGTTGACCCGGCGCCTTTCTACGTTGGCATTCGAAAAGGTTTCAAGGGTGTTCCAAGACCAGGCTCCAGCTTGTCCTTCAAGTGTATTGCCCTGAAGGCGAACGGCCAGCCGGCGGACCTTGATGAGCTGGCGCTGGTTCTGAATCGTGTTGAATGGAGTACGGTGATGGAGAGAAACTCGGCGGGCCATTACCGTTATCGCTCGAATAAGGAGATCTTCGAGGTCGAGAGCTACAAGGTGGCTCTGGCCGATGGCCGGGGAGAGCTCGCGCTGGAGCTTGACGAGCCCGGGAACTACAGGGTGGTTCTCGCCGATAAGCCGAGCAATCGGACCGCGGCGGTTGAGTTCTGGGTCAGGGCTCCGGGCTACTATTGGAACAGCAGCGGGAATATGGACAAGCCGGAGGCGCTGCAGGTCGAGGTGCTCTCCCGGCTGCTCTACCCCGGAGACGAGGCCCGGGTGATGATCCGTGCACCTTTTCCCGGGACCCTGCTGTTGACGACGGAGACCGACAGGGTTCTTAGCCACCGGGTGATTGAGATGAAGACCAACCACATGGAGGTCGCGATACCCGTTCCCGATATTCCCTTCGGCAATGCGTACGTGGCAGCCTCGGTGATCCGGGGTGTCGATCCCGGCCAGAAGTGGCGTCCCCATAGGGCCTATGGGATAGCTCCGTTGTGGATTGATTACAGTGAGCGGCAGCTGTTGGTCAGCCTGCAGGTGCCCGAGGATCTTCGGCCCGGAGCTTCCGGGGCGGCCCTGGTGAGCGTTGCCGGGCAGGATGGCGAGCCATGCCAGGCACAGGTCAGCCTGGCCCTGGTGGATGAGGGTATCCTGGCCTGGACGGATTATTCGACGCCCGACCCCTGGAACTTCTTCTATGGACGCCAGCGGGCTCACGCCGTCGCGCATTCAGACATTTACAGCCACCTCCTGCCCGAGGCCGGTCTTGAAACGAAAGCAGCCAGGCCTGGCGGCGGCTCGGAAGGAGAGGGATTCGACAGCGGCAGTCGCCTGAACCCGGTGAAGAGCAAGCGCTTTCAGTGTACGGCTCTCTGGCTGGGTACGTTCTCCACTGATTCGGAGGGCCGGGTTCTGGCTAACTTTGAGCTCCCCGATTTTTCCGGTGAACTGAGGATGATGGCGATCGCCCATTCCGGGGCCCGTTTTGGTTCGGCGGAGAATTACATCAAGGTTCGCTCACCGTTGCACCTGGAGCTGGGGTTGCCGCGTTTTGTCGCGCCGAGTGATCGTTTTGTCGCGACGATTGATCTCTTCAACGAGACCGGGGCACGGGGCATAGCGGAGCTCGACTGGGATCTGGTCGGGCCTCTCGAATCCTCAACGAAGGCGGTCACCGACCTGGCCTTTGCCTCTGCGCATACCAGGCAGGTGGGACTCGAGGATGGCGATACCCGTCGCCTCTACCATGGTGTCAAGGCCCTGGAGAGTGTGGGGGTCGCGCAGGTGAGGATCCGGGCGAACCTGGGGAAAGAAACAACCGAGCTCAAGGTAGAATTGCCGGTGCGGCCGGCGGCCCCGCGTATTGTCAGCACAAGATCGGGAGCCGTGACGGCGTCTTCTTCGCTCGAGCTGAAGCTGGGGAGCCTTGCGCTCGCGGGAACGGCTCACCATCGCCTCTGCTTCTCGCCGATCCCCGACCTCGACCTGTTGGGCTCGCTGCATTACCTCATCAGCTATCCTCATGGCTGCCTCGAACAGACCACCTCCAAGGTTTTTCCGCTGCTCTACCTCAAGGAGCTCGGAGAGATGCTCTCTTCCCAATACGGCTCAGCCCAGGTGTCCCTCGGCCAGCGCGGGGCGGAGATCGATATGTATGTGCAGACCGGCATCAACCGCCTGTTGTCCATGTTGAACGTGAATGGCTGGTTCGGAATGTGGCCCGGGTACAGGACTCGCTGGTATTGGGGAACGGTTTACGCGGCGCACTTCCTGGTCGAAGCGCAGAAGGCCGGCATCGATGTTCCCGAGCAGGAGCTTGGCCAGGTGCTTGACGCCCTCGCGGAGGAGGTCAGGGAAACTTCGCTCTGGGGGAAGCGCAGGCAGGGGGCCTACGCGATCTACGTGCTGGCCCTGGCCGGCCGGGATGAGGGTCTTGAGGGGAGGATCTCTTTCCTGCTGGAAAAAGACCAGGCAGAGACCGCCTCGGGGAAACCAGGTCTCTCGACCGAGGACCGCTTTCTGCTCGGCGCCGCGCTCTCCGCCCTTGGGCGCGCCCAGAAGGCGAGAACCATCCTGGGCGAGGCACTTCCGGCGCCGACTGGGGAGAGGCAGACCCATGGTGCCCTGACCTCGCCCGCCCGGGAATCAGCTCTGATGCTCTCTACCCTGCTTGATGTTGACCCGACGAGTCCGCAGGTTGCGGCGCTTGTAACCCGCCTGCACGGCTACAGGGTCTCGGGGCGTTGGGGCAATACCCAGGAGAACGCCTACGCGCTGCTGGCGCTCGGCAAGTACGCCCGCCAGTATGGGAATGAGGGCTCCAACTATACCGCCTCGATCCGGGTTGGCGAAGCGGATGCTCTTGTTCTGGAGGCGGGTGAAAGCAAGGTTCTCGAGGGGGACTATTCCGGGCAGACTGTAAGTGTCAGCCTCGAGGGGGACGGTGTCCTGCATTGGTTCCTGGTTGAGGAGGGGGTGCCTGTAGATGGAAAAGTCGAGGAGCTCGACTCGGGCCTCGAGGTTCGTCGGCGATACCTCGATGGAGACGGCAACGAGGTTGTCGATGGGATGGTGTCGCATGGCGAGGTTGTCCAGGTGGAGGTGAGCCTGAAGAGCTCGTCGAACCACTCCAATCTCGTCATCACCGATCTCTTGCCCGCGGGTCTGGAGGTAGAGAATCCTCGCCTCTCGCCGCCGAAGAAAGAGGATAAAAAATCCCAGGGCCCCAGGCATCTCAAGCTGGCCCATATGGATATTCGCGATGACCGGGTGCTTTTCTATGTTCCGCGCATGCTCCGGGGCCACGCGGTCTACCGCTATGCCGCCCGGGCCGTGACCCGGGGAGATTTTATATTGCCGGTTATCACGGCTGAGAGCATGTACGATGCGGGAATCTTCAGCCGTCACGGCGCGGGGCGATTGATTGTCGGGGGCACCAGGAAAGATTGAAATGAAGTCACGGGATGGTTCAGGAAGAACCCGCGGATTTCGTCTTCCGGGAGCTCGCCGGCTCCTCGCAGCCGGGCTGTGCGGGGTTCTCGTCGCCGCGGTCCTGCTCGCAGCTCTTTGTTTCCTGTTTCCCTTTCAGCTCAGCCGTTTTGACTCTTATCCGGCCTCCTCCTGGGTCACCGCATCAGATGGAAGCTGGCTGCGGGCCTACCGAAGCGATGATGATGAGTTTCGTTTCGTAAGCCGGCTCGATGAGATTTCTGACTGGCTCGAGCTGGCGACGATCGCCGTAGAGGACCAGGACTTCCGCAGCCATCACGGGGTCGATGTTCCTGCGGTGTTCCGCGCCGCCTGGCAGAACCTGGTTCGCATGCGGGTTCACAGCGGAGCCTCCACCCTGACCATGCAGTTGGTTCGAATTCTCGATCCGCGGCCGCGCACCATCGCCGCCAAGATTGTCGAGGCTTTTTACGCCCTGCAGATCGATGCCCGTCTCGACAAAGATGATATTCTCGCTGCCTATCTGAACCTGGCTCCCTACGGAGGAAATCTGAGAGGGGTCGAGGCCGCCGCGCGGCGCTACCTGGGCAAGTCGGCCGCGGATCTCAGCCTTGGAGAGGCGGCATTGATAGCCGGCCTTCCGCAGAGCCCCTCCCGGCTTCGTCCGGATCGTTACTATGACCGGGCTCTTGCCCGGCGGCAGCTGGTGTTGGCGGCCATGCTTCGCCAGGGAATGATTGACCAGGGCCGCTTCGAGGACGCATCTCGCTCACGTCCGGCGGTGCGGCCTCACGCCTGGCCTTTTGAGGCGCCGCATTTCTCCGATCTCGCGCGTTACAGGGCTCGGTCGCTTGGTCGCGACCCGGGCCGCATCCGGACCGTTCTCGATTCAAGCGTTCAGGTGGCGGCCCGTGCGCATCTGGACGACTATCTTCGCCGGCACGCTGATCGATTCAGAGGCCTCGGGCTCGCGGTTGTCGTCCTGGAGGTTGAGAGCGCCGCAGTTCGTGCCATGGTGGGTTCTCCGGAGTTCTTCGATTCGAAGCTCCGGGGCCAGTACAACGCAGCTCTCGCGAGGCGGTCCTCGGGCTCTACGCTGAAACCTTTTCTTTACGCCCTGGCCTTTGACCTCAGGAAATCCTCTCCTGCCGCCTTTCTGCCGGACGTTCCATCCCCTTTCACCGCCTACATTCCGCAGAACTACAGTCGTCGCTACCACGGTCCCGTCCCGGCAGCGGAGGCTCTCGCGAGGTCTCTGAATATTCCTGCCGTTCGCTTGCAGTCGCGCGTTGGCACCCGGCGCTATCTCGATGTCCTGCGCCAGGCGGGGTTCAACGGTCTCTATAGAAGGCCCCGCGATTACGGCATGACGCTCTGCCTCGGCGGCGGGGAGGTGAGCCTGCTCGAGCTGGCCGGAGCCTATGCGGCTCTTCCGAATCTCGGGACCTGGAGGCCTCCGGCGGTTCTGGCAGGAGAGAGCTCTGCGCGTCCTGCGAGCAGGAACCTCTTCAGCGCGGGGTCAGCCGCGGCCGTTCTCGAGGCGCTCTCGACTGATGAACATCTCTTTCGTTCCGGTGTGATACCGGCCGGGTATCGTGGTCCGGCGCTCGGCTATAAGACGGGCACCTCCTTCGGGTTGCGCGATGCGTGGACTGTAGCGTTCAGTCGAACCTGGATCGTCGGTGTCTGGGTGGGGGATGTATTCGGCCGTCCGCGCCCGGGTCTGATCGGAGGCGAGGCGGCACTTCCTCTCGCTCTGCCGCTCTGTCTTGATCTATCAGAAGGGGCCGCTTCCCAATGGCCCCGGACAAGGGAGCTGGTGGAGAGGGAGGTCTGCTCTCTCAGCGGGGAGAGGCCGGGGAAGCACTGCGATGGAACGAGGAGGGTGAGGCTGCCGCTGCGGTCGCTGGGGATGGCG
>DODI01000526.1:0-6654 GCA_003509045.1 Planctomycetota bacterium
TGTTCTGGATCGCCTTGATGGAACTGCCAACCAGGTCCCGCTCAATGGCGGTGAAGATCGCACCACCGGAATGATGAATAGTGATCCGAACGGGCTTGCCCAGGGCGATCTTCAGCTGGACGTCTTCGGATGCCCCCCATTGCCGCCTTGGAAGAGAACCCAGCTCGACAGCCACCTCTTCTCTCCAGAGTGCGGCCGGGCCCGGTTGCTTCGCGGGGCGGTCGAACAGCACCCATCCTCCCACACCGGCAAACGCAAGCGCCAGGCCGGCCAGGATCCCGCGACCCTTCTTCCTGTCACCTTTTTTCTTCATCGAGGAAAAGTCTACCCGCACAGCAGCAACGAGAAAAGCCCTGGGGGCTCTTAAGACCAGCCTCGTGGGAATGTTGGCATAATGCTTGTGCTGGCCCCGATCAAGCAGGAGAATTGAGCCTTGGGTACGGCTTCGCCACTTTGTAGATAGAACATGGGATTCAGAACCCGAACACTCATCGGACTGGCCCTTTGCGCGGCAAGCTGCCTGGCAACCACCGGGGCTCGCGCGCAAACAGTCATCATCAACGAGCTCCATTACCATCCCGGCGATGGAGGCTCCTCTGGGGAGTTCTAAGAGCTGCACAATTACGGCTCAAGGGATGTGGACATCAGCGGGTGGCTCCTCAGCGGCGCGATCACCTATGTGTTCCCACAGGGAAGCGTCATGGAGGCCGGGGGCTTCCTGGTCATCGCTGCCAATGCGGACCTGCTGGCCATCCGCTATGACCTCCCGCGAGATTCCCTCCAGGGTGATTTCTCCGGCAACCTTGACAATGCAGGTGAGCTCCTCCAGCTCTGGACGCCACTGGGCTACATGGTGTCCTTCGTCGACTACGGAGAATCTGACCTCTGGCCGGAAACTCCCGATGGACTCGGCCCCTCGCTCGAGCGCATCTCCCCGGCACTGGAAGAAACCGACCCGCGCGGCTGGAATGCATCGATCCCGGTAGGGGGCACGCCCTCCAGAGAGAACTCAGTGCGGATCATCGACAGCGACGCCCCCCAGGCCAACCGCTCCAGCTGGGTTGGGCGGGGCGCCGAATTCCGCTACTTCAGAGGCACCGAGGCTCCTCCTGAGAACTGGAAGGCAGGCGACTTCGACGACAGCGGCTGGGAAACCGGCCCTGCAGGGTTCGGCTACGGAGATGACGACGATGCCACCGTTCTCGATGACATGGCCAACAACTACATCGCCGTCTACATGCGCATCGAATTCGATGTCCCCGCTGAGCTGGCCGAGGCCTGGCTGCAGCTTCGAGTGCGCTACGATGATTCCTTCGTGGCCTACATCGACGGCGAGGAGGTCGCCCGCCGGGGCATCGACGGGGCTCCGCCGCTCTTTGACCAGGGAGCCTCTGTCGACCATGAGATCACCAGCGCGGACGGCTTTGATGAGGAGTTCCTCCTCGAGCAGACAGAGCTCGACACCGGCCGGCACGTGCTTGCCGTCGAGGTTCACAACATCACCCTCGGCTCCAGCGACCTGTCGTTCGCCGCCGAGCTGGTCGGCTCACAGCTGCTCGTCACCTCCGTCGACCCGGCCTTCGGCCCGCTGGAGGGCGGGAACTCGGTGAGAATCTACGCCCTTGGGATTTTCCCGGGGCTCAATCCGGATGTCATCTTCGGCAACCTGGAGTCGCCCTTCGTCACCGTCGAAGACGATTACATCGAGGCCGAGGTGCCCGCGGCGAAAGTCCCCGGAGCCGTGGATATCATGATCGATACGGCAAACGCCACCACCGTCATCCCGGCTGGCTACATCTATGCCAACCCCGATGGGGGCATGGGAGGTCTCGACTTCACCGGCGGCCCCTACGCGACAGCGGAGGGCTTCAGCGGCAGGCTCGGAGAAGGGACCCTGCAGGCCTGGTTCCGGCGCGGAGCAGGACAAGGCCAGTTCGCCAACTTCATCTACAGCCCTCTTGCCGCCATCGAGGCCGCGGACGGCTCCGATGCCTTCATCCTCGAAGTGAGGCCCGGCAATATCCGCGCGCGGACCGCCGCAGATGGCGACTTCAACGATCTTACCGCCACGACCGATCTGCCCGAGGGAGAGTGGCACAACATCTGCTGCACCTTCTCCGAGCGAGGACGGGCGGTCTACCTCGATGGCCGGCAGATAGCCGCCGACAACTTCTCAACCAATCTCAGCGACTGCGACCGGATTCGCCTGGGCTCCCGTTTTGAACAAGACGGAGGCTTCTTTTCCGGAGATCTCATCGGCACCATCCACTCCGCCGCCGTCTGGGGCTTCGAGCGGTTTGAGGAGGAGATTCAACGGGAGCTCTTCATGTCCCCGTCCGAAGACCCCTACATTGGCGCGAGCTGGGAGCTGAACGAAGGCGTTGGAGACCGCGCGAGCGATTCCGGCGACCTCGGAGCCGATCTTATCTTCGGCGCCGGCCCCGGCGCGGACGCGGATGATCCCGACTGGATCATCATCGACGATTTCCCCATCTTCATGATCACCGGGATCCAGCCCGCATCGGGGCCGATTACCGGAGGCGAGATGGTCAGGATCTTCGGCGACGGCTTCCCGCTCGAGGGAGAGGTGACCGTCAGCTTCGTGGACCGGCTGGCCCCCTTCCTGGCGACGCCCTCGCCCAAGGTCAACGTCCTCAGCAATTGGGAAATCACCGCCGAGGCGCCTGCGATGGAAGATTTCCAGGTGGTCGACATCCTGGTGGAAACCCCGGCTGGGAGCGGCCTCCTGGAGGCCGCCTATACCTACGCCCCGGATCCCCGCAGTATTTTCATGCCGATCGCGGAGGGTGATTCCTGGGACTACATCATCGCCACCGAGGCGCTGCCTGAGGACTGGAACCTGCCGGAGTTCCGCCCGCGGGAAAACGGCTGGGAGAACGGGCCGACCGGAATCGGCTACGGAGAT
The DNA here is from genome assembly GCA_003509045.1 of Planctomycetota bacterium. Taxonomy (GTDB): domain Bacteria; phylum Planctomycetota; class UBA8108; order UBA8108; family UBA8108; genus UBA8108. The sequence continues at coordinate 2,927 of DODI01000526.1, forward strand.
GATGATGATGCGACCCTTATTGCCGGAGTCCAGGACCAGACCCCGGCGGTCTACGCCCGCCACGAATGGCTGCTCAGCGGCGGAGGCGAGAGCATGAACTTCCTGCGATTACGAATCCGCTATGACGACGGCTTCGTCGCCTATCTCAACGGCACCGAGGTCGCCCGCGCCAATCTCGACGGAGTTCCGCCGGCCTTTGACGAGCTGGCGACCGCCACCCACGAAATCACCGGCGGCGAGGGCGTCTTCGATGAGGTCATCGACCTCACCGAATTCCGTAACAGCCTCCGCAACGGTCGCAACGTGCTGGCGATCCAGGTCCACAACAACACCCTCGGCTCCAGCGACATGTCCCTCTCCGCCGAGCTCGAATTCTCCGCGCCCGGCGAGACCTTCATCCGCGGAGATGTCGACAACAACCAGAGCTGGAACGTCACCGATGCCGTCAAGATCCTGCTGCACGCCTTTACGGGCGCTGAGCTGCCTTGCCTCGAGGCCGCAGATGTCGACGACAGCGGCCGCATCGACCTGGAAGACGGCGTCGGGTTGCTGAACTTCGTCTTCAGACAGGGCGAGGCGCCGCCGCCGCCGCTCTACGAGGCGCTGCCCGACCTTGACAGCGACGAGCTGGGCTGTGAGAGCGGCGGGGAATAACAACCGGCCGGCTCAGGTCAGATCGCGGTATTCGCGCCTGGAGAACCAGTACATTCCCAGCGCCAGGAAAACAGCGGTCGCCGCCAGGAGCGAAACGGCCGCCTCACCTCCCTCCACCGGCTGAAAGATCGCCGTGTTTCTCGGCTCGAGACCATGTCCGGAACCAGCATCGTAGAGCATGCAGCGGATATAGAAGCTGATGGAGATTCGCTTGAGCACGCCCGGCACCTGGCCCATGAAAAACTCCACCAGGAACACATGGGCCACCCCGATCAGCGTCGCATTGCGAAAGACGGCCCCCAGCCAGCCGAAGAAGGCCAGGTAGGCGATGGTGCCCAGGGCGATCGTCGGCAGGAACATCCAGGCGACCTCCAACAAGGGCAGCGGCAGGCCGCCGCAGACCGAGGCTGCGGCGCAGAGCCCGAAGACCGCGCCAAGCGAGATGCCAAGGGCCAGCGGAAGGGCCCCGAGGAACTTGGCCAAGTAGAGACTCCAGCGCGAGATCGGACGGATCGAGAGATAGACCAGGGTCTTGTCCTCCCGATCGTCTCCAATGACAGCGGTTCCAAGGGTCAGGGTGATGATCGGCAGGAAGAACCGGCAGAAGGGCACTCCGATGATCCAGCGGCCGAAGGTCTTGATCTTCCAGGGCTCACCCAATCCAATCGTGCACACCAGCACAACCAATACCAGGAACAGGATGAGGGCTACGATGAGACGCCGGGGCCGCAGCTGGCGGCGGAGGCTGAAACAGACGAGGTAGAGCCAGGAATTCACGCGCCGCCTCCCATCTCGTCTCCAACCAGGTAGCCAAAGACGGCCTCGGCGGAGGCGTCGAGCGGGACCAGCCTCTCAACGGTGACCCCGAGCTCGCGGACCAGACCCGGCAATGCGCGGTAGAAGCTCTCGACCTGGGGAACGCTGAGAACCAGATCCTCTTCCTCGAGTCCCCGGCGACGCTGGAAAACGATCCCAGTGACCAGTCCGGACTCGATCAGCCGCGCCCCGAGCCGCCTCGGGTCGCTGGCGGTGACAAGCAGCTTGAGCGGATGATCCTTGAGAAGGCCGCGAACCTCGGCCAGCGGACCCGAGGCGATCACCTTGCCCTGGGCAAGAAAGAGGATCTGGTCCGTTACCGCCTCGATCTCCTCGAGGATGTGGCTCGAGACGATGACGGTCGCTCCGGATGCGGCCAGCTCCTCGAAGAGCCGCAGCATCTCGCGCCGCCCCCCGGCATCGATTCCGTTCAGCGGCTCATCGAGCACCAGAATATCGGGCTTGTGAACGAGCGCCTGGGCCAGTTTGGCGCGCTGCCGCATTCCCTTGGAGCAGGCCTTCAGGCGCTTGCTGGCGAACTCGAGCGCCCCGGTCTTCTTGAGAGCCTCGTGGGCGAAGGCGTCTGCCGAGCCGCCGAGACCACACAGTCGCCCCATGGCGCGAACAAAGGAGAGCACGCTCATGTCTTCGTAAAAAGAATCCCCCTCGGGAGCGTAGCCGAGCCGGCGGCGAGCGGAGGGGATCTTCCAGACATCCTCACCAAAAATGAGCGCCTCGCCGTAGGATGGTCTGAGCTGGCCGGTGAGGATCTTCATCAGGGTTGACTTGCCGGCGCCGTTGGGGCCCACGAGCCCGGTGATGCCAGGCCGCAGCTCGAAGCTCACCTTGTTGAGACCGGCGATCTCGCCATACCACTTGGCGAGGTCACGAATCGAGACCGGGTTCATGAGACCACCTCCACCGCGCGGGTCTTACGCCAGAAAGCCCAGAGCGCCGCACCAAGCCAGGCCGCAAGAGCTCCGATGGGGTACCAGGGCTCGGCGCTGTAGAGGTCGGACTCGATTCCGAAGAAGGCGTTGGAACACCACTGCAGGAGAGACCAGAAATCGAGCAATTTCCAGTAATGAGAACCCCGGGAGGCCTCGTGAATAACCTCGGTAACGATCGGAAGAAAGATGAAGATCAACCCCCAGACCATGACGATCGAGATCGTTCTCTGCAGGAGTGCGGCCACCCCCAGCAGCAGGATTGACATGCCGACGCTGACGAGCAGCCCGTAGGCCACGATCCCGAATAAAATGCGCCGCGATTCGATGAAGTAATCGAAGGTGTCGCCAAAGAGACCGTACTCGACAAAGAGCGCGAGACAGGGCAGCAGGGTCAGCAGGGTCACCAGCAGCGAGGTCGCCACCAGCTTGCCGAAAAAGTACTGCCAGCGCTCGAGCGGCTTGGAGAAATAGAAGGTGAGCGACCTGAAGCGGAAATCATTCCCCACCAGCACCGCTCCGCTGATCGCCAGCAGCAGCATGACGACAATATTCTGGCCTGAGATGAAGTCCCTGTAGGATTCGCCCGTGCCGGTAAAGATGAAATTCCTGGCAAATTCGAGCGGCCCCTGCCCGAAGCCCTGCCCCTTCAGCTGGGCGGCGAGACCGGCGAGAAAATAGATCATGGCACTGAAGAAGAGAAAGTTGATGAGGCCCAGGCCCATAAAGACCTTGAAGATCCTGCGCTTGACGACGAGGCCCAGGCCGATGCGGGCCACCGGCCACCAGGCCAGCGCCGGGGCTCGCAACTCATCAGGAGCCGAGCTGAGCGTCCAGCGGTCAACAACCGTAGCGCCCATCGCATTCGGAAGCAGATCAACCTCGTTGATTTCCAGTGGTTCTTCAGCCATCCGCGCTCCCCCCGGTCCCTCCGGCGACGATGCGCTCAAAGACCGTTTCCAGGTTTTCTTCGTGGGGCTGAAGCCCTGAGAGCAGGCAGGCCGTCTCCGTCCCGCCGGCAGCGGAAAAAACCTCAAAAAGCAATTTCGTATCGGCCCAGGGAGGCAGGGTCACGATGTAATCCCGCGGCGGCGCTCCTGCCCTCGCAGGGATGGCCTCGAGCTCGATGCCTCGCTCCCTGAGCAACTTGCCGCAGGCCTCCACCGAACCGACCACCTGGATCCGGTAGCTGTTGGGATGGGAGGAGGTGAGCTCCGACACCTCGCCGTGGGCCAGGACGCGTCCCCGGTCGAGGATGACAACCGAATCGCAAACCCGCTCGACGTCTCCGAGGAGGTGGCTCGACAGCAG
>DODI01000076.1:0-6974 GCA_003509045.1 Planctomycetota bacterium
GTTCGAGATCAACCGCAACTTCCGTAACGAGGGCGTGTCGACCCGGCACAACCCCGAGTTCACCATGCTCGAGTGGTACGAAGCCTTCACCGACTACAACTCCCAGATGGAGCGGTTTGAGCAGCTGGTCTCAAGCGTCTGCGAGAAGGCCTGCGGCAGCACGCAGGTGGTCTATGGCGGCAAGGAGATCGATTTCACTCCCCCCTGGAAGAGAATCACCATCCTCGACAGCCTGAAAGAGGCGGGTATCGATGCCGGAGCGATGGATGAGGATGCCCTCCTTGAGGAATACAAGAGTCGCGAAATCGAGCCGCCGCGACCCTTCACCTGGGGGCATGCGGTCGCGGGGCTTTTCGAGGCGCTCATCGAACACACCATCGAGCAGCCGACCTTCGTCTGTGATCACCCGGTAGCCATCTCCCCTCTCACCAAGAAGAAGCGGGGTGACGACCGGCTGGTCGAGAGGTTCGAGCCCATCGTCATGGGCATGGAAATCGGCAACGCCTACTCCGAGCTGACCGACCCGGTTGAACAGCAGGAGCGCTTCATCGCCCAGAAATCGATGGGGGCGGACAAGGATGGCGTCGAGAATCATCCGATGGACACCGACTTCCTGAAGGCGATGGGCTGTGGCATGCCGCCAACCGGCGGGGTAGGGCTCGGCGTCGACCGGGTCGTCATGCTGCTGACCGATTCGCATTCTATCCGTGAGGTGATCGCCTTTCCGTTGATGCGAACGAGAGACTCGGAAGGCGCGGCTGAGGACGGTGAGTCGGGGCAGGATGCCGGAGAGCAGCCCTCCTGAGACATATCCATGCTCGCAGCGCACATCCAGTCCAGGGGCCGCCTCGAGCTGGTAGAGTCGCCTGAACCAGCGATCGAAAAAGACGGAGAGGTCATCTTTCAGCCCTCCACCGCCTGTCTTTGTGGTTCTGACCTGCCCTACTTTGACGCGGCCGAGAGCTACCCTCTGCCGGTAGGAATGTCGCTCCATGAGATGGTCGGCTCGATCGTAGAGAGCTCGGTCGAACACTATTCTCCAGGCGATAAGGTGCTGGCTGTTCCGATTAACCAGCAGGGGTTTTTCGAACGCTACGCCGTCGACGCCTGCAGGGTCATCCCGATGGCCGCCGGCCTCGCCGAAGACCTCGCGGTCCTTGCCCAGCCCCTGGGGACGGCAATCCATGCTCTGAAGAAGATTCCCCATCTCATCGATCTGGATGTTGCTATCGTTGGCCAAGGACCCATGGGGCAGATTTTTTCCGCCTGTCTTAAGAATATGGGGGCCAGGGAGATCATCGCAATCGACCTGCTTGAATCGAGACTTGAGACCAGCCCTGAAAATGGAGCGACCAGGACCATCTGCTCAAGCCACGAGGACCCGATAGAGGCTGTCCTCGCGCTTACAGGAGGCCGGGGCGCCGACATGGTCATCGAATGCGTGGGGCACAGCGACCAGGCCCTGGATCTCTGCGCGGAGCTCTGCCGACCGGATGGCCAGATCCTCTGTTTCGGCGTCCCCCCGGAGAGCATCAAGATCAAGCCATGGAAGAAGCTCTTCTACAAGAACGTCAGGATCTATACCTCGGTGAATCCCGACTTTGAGCGTGACTTCCCCCTGGCTATGCGCTGGATCGCTGAGGGACGAATTGACCTCTCCGCCCTGCTCACCCACCACTACCCTCTCAGCGAGGCGCAGAAGGCTTTCGAGACCTTCCGCGACAGAACAGATGGAGCCCTGAAAGTCATTATCGAGTTCCCGGCCTGAGCTACGGCGGCACAGATCGCGCGGCTCGCTCTCAGTCGTCCTTGCCGAGGAGGTGCTCAAAACGCTGCTTCTGCATGGCATAGAGGTGAGCCGTTTCCGCGGAGATCTCAGAGGCTTTGTAACGCTCGAGGATGGCATCATCCATCTTCTTCATACCCTCCGCCCCGCCTGATTCGATCAGGGAAACGATCTTGGCAACGTTACCCTCGCGAATGATATTACCCAGGCCGAAGGAGCCCATGAGGATCTCGTTGACCGGGACCCGGCTCTTACCATCCTTGCCGGGCAGCAGGAGCTGGGCGCAGACACCCTTGAGCGTAACCGACAACATGGTGCGGACCTGGTTCTGCTGGTCTTCGGGAAATACGTCGATGATCCTGTCAACCGTTTTCGCCGCACTGTTGGTATGCAATGTAGCAAAGACAAGAAAGCCCATCTCAGCGGCTGTGATAGCGAGCGCGATCGTCTCGGGGTCACGTAATTCTCCGACCAGGATAATGTCAGGGTCCTGCCGGGTGGCGGCCCTGAGCGCCTGCGAAAAGGAGGGCGCGTCAACACCGATCTCGCGCTGGGTAAAGAAGCTCTCCTTGTTCTTGTGTACGAACTCGATCGGCTCCTCGATCGTCACGATGTGCTTTTTCTGGTTGGTGTTAATGTAATCAAAGAGAGAAGCGAGCGTGGTTGATTTACCGCTGCCTGTCGGGCCCGTCATCAGGATCAGGCCGCTGTTGAGCTTGGTATACTTCAATATCACATCGGGAACGCGAAGCTCATCGAGGGGGAGTATCTCCTGGGGTATATAGCGGAAAACGACAGCCGGACCGGTCCGGGTGAGGAAGGCACTGACTCGAAACCTCGCCAGGTCGGTGATCTCATAGGCGAAGTCGACATCATTTCTCTCGGAATAGATCTCCCTGCACCGATCAGTAAGGATCTCATCGATCAGCTCACTCATCGCCTCTTTCTCGATCGGCTCCTTGCCGATAGCGCGAAGATCTCCATGAACCCGCACCTTGGCTGGAACCCCGGTATTGAGATGGAGGTCTGAACCTCCGAGGTCATGAAGCTTTTTAAGATATGCGTCTACTCGTGCCATGGTGGGCTCTTATTTAAACCTGTCCTTGTTCTCAGCGAAGAACCAGGCGGTCTCACGAGAGATAATTTTCTTCTTCAGCAAACCGAGAATTGAATCATCCATGGTACACATTCCCAGTTTTGCTCCCGTCTGCAGAACCGATTGGAGCTGGAAGGTCTTCCGCTCACGGATCATATTGGCAACCGCGGGAGTGGAAAACATGATCTCGAGGACCGGTTCACGCCCCATGCCATCCTCACGCGGCAAGAGCTGCTGGGAGATCACTCCCCGGATGGACTCAGACACCATCGCGCGGATCTGCTCCTGCTCCTTGGGAGGGAAGACATCGATAATCCGGTCCACGCTCCTGGTGGCATTGGTCGTGTGCAGCGTCCCGAAGACAAGGTGACCGGTCTCCGCGGCGGTAACCGCCATGGCAACAGTGTCCAGGTCACGCATCTCGCTGACGCAAATGTAGTCGGGATCGGAACGCATAGCCGATTTCAGAGCGCTGGCATAGGACTCGGTGTGAACCTCGACATGCCTCTGGTTCACGTTGCAGTTTTTGCTGGAAAGGAGGTATTCGATCGGATCCTCAACCGTAACGATATGGTCATTCTGCTCCTGGTTGACGATGTCGAGAAGCGCCGTCATCGTCGCAGTCTTTCCGGATCCGGCCGGACCGGTGATCAATACGATTCCCTGCCTGTACTTGGTGAACTTGGTGAGAATACCAGGCAAGTGAAGCTCTTCGAGAGTCGGCAGAGTATCAGGAATAATTCTGAACACCGCGTCCACTCCCTTGCGCTGCTTCAGGACGTTAGTCCTGTAGCGGCCGTGTTCCTTGACATAACAGAAATCCAGATCGTTGTTCGCCTCAAAGGTCTTCCGTTCGAAATCATTGAGAATTCCCTCGATACGCGGCTTTGTATCGTCAGCCGAAAGAGTCGGATGTTTCAGGTAGACAATCGAACCGTGAAGCCGCATGAATGGTGGTGAGTCCACCTGGAAATGAAAATCCGAAGCACCGACCTTCCTCGCCTCGACAAGATAAGCATCGATGGGACCGCCGGACAGGTGGGAAAAATCCACTCGGGCAAGCTCCTCAACCGTAACCCCGGCGCCGCTGGCTGCTGGAACCTTTGCCGATGCCGCGACAGGCTTGGACTTTCCCTCATCCCCTGAGTCATCGGCGGAGACCTGCTCACCCTGTCCAGCCATCTCCTTTACGCGGGCGCTGATGCGCTTGAACTCCCAGGGGCCGATGAGCCCCTTCTCAAGCAACATCTCACCAAGCCCCTGGCCGCCGGATTTATCCAGTGCAGCGAGACACTTGCGTACCTGCTTTTCATCCGCAAGCTTGTTCTTGACGGCTATTTTTCCAAATAGCAGATCTTCTTGGGCTGCCATAGATCAACCGAAACGGGGGGGAATTGAACTATCGAGCGATCCTGCCGACGATCGGAAAAATCGAAAACGGCTCGGACGAGATAGTTTTAAAGATCCTGATTCATTTCTTACGGGGCCAAAAAAGCCCGGAAAAAACAATCATACGGCTCAGCCAACATTTGTAAACCTTGAAAGCATTTGTACTTGAAGGGCATTTCAGGTCGATTCACCGCCAGCGTCGACAATTTCGGCATCGGACTCCGCCAGAAGCTCTGTGGTGGAGAGGCCTGAAAGGCGGTCGACAAAGACCATTCTACCGCCATTGCTTTCGACGCAATCTCTCCCGACGACGACATCTTCCTTATAATCGCCACCCTTGACGAGCACATCGGGAAGCAGCTCTTCGATCAGGCCCTGGGGCGTGTCCTCCTCGAAGAGAAGAACATAGTCAACCGCCTCGAGACCCGCCAGCATCTTGATCCTGTCGTTTTCTTCTATCCGAGGCCGCCCCTCCCCCTTCAGCCTCCTGATGGATGAATCGCTGTTAACTGCAACAACCAGGATATCTCCCTCTCTGCGAGACTCGTTGAGAAGGTGGTGATGGCCCGGATGGAGCAGATCGAAGCAGCCGTTGGTCAGCACGACCTTCTTCCCTTTCTGTTTCTCCGCGCTGAGAACCTTCGACAGAGCTGTGAGATTCTTGATCTTTCCCGCCGCCGGATTTCCCTGGTTACGGATCTCGTCGAGGAGCTCCTCACGGCTGACCGCGACCACACCGAATTGCCGTACCACGAGACCTGCGGCAACATTGGCCAGCTGCACGCCCGACTCTGCTGGATTCCCCGCCGCGGCTGAAATCCCGAGAATAGCGAGCACCATATCGCCTGCCCCGGTAACGTCCGCCACGACGCGTGCGCGAGTGGGGAAATGACTCCGCCCCGCCTTCCCCTCATCGAGAAACATGCCATCACGGTCCATGGTCACAACGACGCTACCCAGATCAAATTCTTCGAGAAGTTTCGCCGCGGCAGACTGGCAACCCTCAATTTCCTGGCAGGGGATATCGCTAGCCAGCTCCGTCTCGAATCGATTTGGACAGATCAGGGAGACTCCCCTGTAGGAAGAATAGTCGCTGACCCGGGCCGGATCGACCAGGACGGGAACGCCTCCGCCCCGTTCACGAATCCCCTCCATGAGCCGCTCGGTGAGCAGCCCCTTGCCGTAATCGCTGACCAGGATCGCATCCCAGGCTTCATCTCCGGAGAAAATCTTCTCGAGAAGCGCATCGGTAAGCTCGGAACTAACCGGTGAGAGCTCCTCTTCATCCACCCGCAGCATCTGCTGGACAGCTCGATGAGAGTGCTGAACATACCCCATATGCCGGGCCTTCAAGGTCGTCGGACGACCCGGGGCACGAATCACCCCGCTGATGTCGCAACCCCCGTCCTCCAGAACGGAAAGGACCCTGTCTCCAGCCCGGTCATCTCCTGTCACGGAAAAAACATGCGTATCAGCCTCCAGGCGAGCCAGGTTGACCGCGACACTGCCTGCACCGCCGGGGCGAATCTCCCTGCGGCCTACCCGCAAAACAGGAATCGGTGCCTCGGGCGAGATGCGTTTCACATCACCCCAGACGTATTCATCGAGCATCAAATCGCCCACGAGAGCGATGCGCGGTCGGCCGAGGTCTTTGACGATTCGCGACAATTGCGAGATCAACACGATTCAGCTCCTTTCCTTAACCGCTGCAGTATAACCGCCACCGCGGCCATTTGGCACCGCGCAAACCCGGGGGAGGGATCAGCTCTTTCTCGGAGCCAGCTTATCGAGAAGCTCGACCAGGGGTTCACCGCCGGAAGAGATGGACTGCCTGGTGCTCAGATAAAACCAGCGCGGCCCTCCCTCCTCATCAAGCCAGTCCTTCGGGATCTTTACTGCGTCCTTCTGTGTCATCACGATGGTATCAACCCCGAGTTCCCTGGCCCAGGTACCGAGCCCCTCTACCGTTGCGAAATCATAGGCGTGGTGATCACTGAAGGGCTTGAAGCCGGCCAGCCTGATTCCCAACTTGCCCAGGGTCAGTTCGAACGAGTTGGGGTTTCCTATGCCGCAAAAGGCACAGACCTCTTTACCTTTCAGGAAGCCGGGCTCAAGCGTCTCTCCGTAGAGCTCCTGCCAGACCCGGGGCCTGGATTCGAGAAGAAGAACCGGGATGCCCGGGAATCTCTCTTTTAAAAATGCGGAGATGGCCTCGCGGCGTTCCTCGCTGACAAGCTCGACCCTCGTGACTGCGATCAGGTCCGCCGCCTCGAGGGCTCCGATCGGCTCCCGCAGGAGACCCGCGGGAAGAACCCTTCCGTTATCAAACGGCCGGAGGGCATCGAGAAGGACCAGGTCAGCGTCTCTGTGCAGGCGCAGGTGTTGAAATCCGTCATCCAGGACCAGGATGTCCGCTCCAGCGGTGATCGCCTCGCGTCCGCAGGCCACCCTGTCGCGCCCCTGGTAGTGAGGAACCGAGGGCAGGTTCTCGGAGAGCAACCTGTACTCGTCATTACCTTTGTTGAAATCAACCTGGAGAAAATTCCCATCGGAGATCCCCGGCGGTGCCCCGTATCCTCTACTCAGGATCGCCGGGTTCCAGCCCCTGTCAATAAGCTCACGGACGACCATCTCCACGGTCGGGGTCTTACCGGTTCCCCCGCAGGTAATATTGCCGACGCTGATGACCGGTGCATCCAGCCT
>DODI01000561.1:0-3016 GCA_003509045.1 Planctomycetota bacterium
AGCTCTTCATCTGGCGCCAGGGGCAGGGCAGCGCCTGTTCTTGCCAGTGGGCTGTGCGTGCCTTAATCTATGGGTCGGCTCAAGGTGACCTTAAGAGAGATCCGGGATATGAAGAAATCATTGATTTGCCTTCTGGCGGGATGTTTGGGGCTTGTCGCGGCGACCATGGGCTGGGCCATCGTGACCCGTCACGACCTGGATGATTCAGACTATATCGTTCCGGATTCAGACTACCCGGCGATCGTGACCCTCTTCGAGCCGGATGATTGCAGCGGGACCCTGGTGCACGAGTCCTACCTGCTGACGGTGGCGCATTGCGCCGATGACCTCGACCCGGGGGACTCCCTGCAGGTCAATGGCAGAGCCTACGAGGTGGCTGAGGTCATCAAGCACCCCAGCTGGAACAGAAGGCGAGATGACTTTGACATAGCCCTCGTTCGTTTCACGCGGCCCGTCAGGGGGGTTGAGCCTCTTCCGATCTACCGGGGAAGCGGCGAGCTCGGTTCGCTCATCACTCTTCTCGGACGGGGTGTGCATGCCACGGGCCTGCAGGGAGAGCGTCGCGCCGAAAGCGATGGCAATCTGCGACAGGCCACCAACATCGTTACCGCGGTAAACGATCATTTTATCGAGATCGTGTTTGAGCGTCCGGGGGAGAACGGCATCACGGAGCTCGAGGGTGTCGGGGTCTCCGGCGACAGCGGGGGGCCGGCCTTCATTGACGTCGGAGGCGTGCCGCATATCGCCGGGTTGAACTCCTATGGGGAGGGAGGCAATGGCTCCAGGGTCGGGCAGTACGGTTCCCGGGACTACCAGTCACGGGTCTCACGATATCTCGACTGGCTCGACAGCGTGGTCGATTTTCCCGACCCGCCTTCTCCCGAGGGTTTTGTCCGGGGCGATTCCGATGGAGATGGCGTTGCGGGCCTTACGGACGCGGTGCTTGTTCTGGACTACCTTTTTCGAGGAGGCCGCGTGCCCGCCTGCGGGAAAGCCGCGGATGTAGATGATGATGGGGACATCAACGTGACCGACGCCGTCTACCTCCTGAATTTTCTGTTTCTCGGACGGCGTTCTCCCCCGGAACCCTTTTCTTCCTGTGGGGCGGATCCAACAGATGACGGCCTTTCTTGCGAGACCCTGCCGGTCAGCTGCAGGCAGTAGCCGGGGGACCAACTTCTTGCCAGCTTCCAGTCTGGCCCGTAGTCTATGAAGCAGGTTGTACGTATATCAATTGGGGGCAAAGAGAGGTCCGGGAGGGCCAGGGGGCAGGGCGTGATGAGAAAGAATATCAAGCGATCAGGGCCAGCGTTCCTGTTGTGGGTCGCGGCCATAATGGCGTCGCCGCCGGCAGCTGGTCACGGGACGCTTGTTTATCCCATGAGCCGGGTCTACCGGGTTTACCAGTCGAATCCTGAGAATCCCAGCTTTGAGCTGGCGCGCTCCGCCATCGCCATCGATGGCACCGGACCCTATTATTCGTGGAACGAGATCTCCCAGAACATTCCGGAGGCGGTCCAGGCCGGCCTGCCTCCCGGGTTTGACTATTCTCCCTGGGTGAGAGATGGCGAGCTTGCCAGCGGGGGGCGCGCGGGCCGGGATGATTCTGCCCGTACCTATCTGGGTCTCGACCAGGTCGACCCGCAGTGGCCGGCGACGCCTGTCACCGCAGGGGAGACGATCGAGGTCGATTTTTATGCCACGGCCCCGCACGATCCCAGTGTCTGGGATGTCTGGATGACGACAAACGACTGGGAGCCGGACACGGCTCTCAGCTGGGCCCGGATGGAGTACCTTGGCCGGCCCGAGGTGCGCTTTTTTGAGAACCATTATTATTTCAACCTGGAGATTCCCGCTGGCCGCAGCGGGAGGCAGGTTCTCTGGGTCGCCTGGCAGCGCGATGACCCCGTCGGCGAGGTGTTCTTTTCCGCATCGGATCTGCTGGTCTCCTCCGCGGAGGGTTCAGGGTTGTTTATCAGGGCCGACTCCAATTCCGACGGGACGCTCGACATCTCCGATCCCGTTCGGACGCTTGAGGCGCTCTTTGTCGATGGCGCTCGCCCGCTCTGTCTGAAATCGCACGATTCGAACGACGACGGTGTGGTCGATCTGTCGGATGCGATCTTCTCGCTGTTCTTTCTCTTCCAGGGTGGCGTGGCCCCGGGGACGCCTTTTCCTTCCTGCGGCGAGGATCCAACCGAAGATGCCCTGCCTGAGTGCGAGAGCTCAGCGGGCAGCTGTTGAGGCAGCTGGATGCCTTTCAGCCGATCACGAGGCCCAGGCGCCGGGGGCGCAAGCTGAACAGCGCCCAGCATCCGATGACCGCGCTGAAGGCCAGCATTCCGCCGAGGCCTGTGGAGACTCTTGCAAGCCAGTCGGATCTGGGCTCCTCCTGGAAGGTGAATTGGGGCATCTTGTCGATGTCGGCAAGAACCAGCGGCTCGCGGCGATGGGCCTTTGGCGTGTAGAAGGCCGAGATGGCATGCTTGAACTCTTTCACCTGGTCGCGGAAGGCGCGATGGCGCCAGTAGCCGGTGCCCGCTATGTCGGTGAGGGCTTCGTGCGCGACGATTGCCGGAGAGACAAAGCGCCATCTGCCAACGGTCTGCTGCTGCCGCAAGAGCTGCTTGTCAAACTTCTCGAGGACGGGGGCTACAGACCTTGCAACCTCCTCCTGCTCCGTTAGCTTCATGGCTACGTAATCGGCTCTTTTGTCAGGGGGGGCGAGCTCGGGATGCTCCTTGTAGAAACTGTCGAGAAGCTGGTCGCCGAGCTTTTCGGCTTCCCCTGAAGCCTGGCGGCTTGCTGCTACAAGTTCCGGCCGCGAGGGAGTCGGGTAGAGGCTTTCTGCTGCCAGGTTGAGCAGGGTCGGCGCCACCAGCACGATGGCGACCCAGGCTGCTCCCAGTGATGTGGCGGCGCCGGCAGCGCTGTTTGAGACAGCATTGATGGCCACGGCGAGGGTTGCCCAGAAGAGACCGTAGAGAAGTATCACGGCAAGAGCTGCGCCCAGGCG
>DODI01000185.1:0-3237 GCA_003509045.1 Planctomycetota bacterium
GTCCTTCTTCTCACCAACCCTGATCCGACGATTAACGATCCGCCCATTATTCTCTCTAACCACCGGAGTGCCTGCCCCGCGGTCTATATCACCTTGCGCCGAGTCAGCTTCCTGAACTCGAACCTCTTCACCCCTTTCTTCCCTTACCTCACGTACCTGGCGAGCTTCCTGAGCCCACAAGCCTGAAGTGGAAGCGAAGAAAAGGAAAAGAAAGATCCTGGTCCTCATACTGTTTCCCGCGATTGCAAAGCCCCTGACACCTCCGAAAAATTTGCTGGTCGTCATGATTAGCTCCCTTCTATTTGGATTCACTGACCTGCGATTCACTTGCGGACCTTCTTGATCCGTCTGGTATAGCGGTGTGGCGAAGCGGCTCGCGATAACCCGGAAATCGGATTATTTTGAAATTTTTTCCCGAGGGATCGTGAAGACCCGGATGACAAAAAAACGGCTGCCTGGCCTGGGGCCGGGCAGCCGCACCTTGAATTATTGATGCCCCGTGTTATTTTTCACAGGTCATTACGGTTTAATGGTTTATGTAATTTTTTCGCATCTTTTCAGCCTGGTTCAGGACACCTTGAAGCCGCCGCACTGGCGCAGAAACGCGATGAACTCCTCGATCCGTTCCGTCGAGATCTGATAGGGAGTTACGCTATTTCTGAATTGTTCTGAATCCTCGAGCCCCGCTTGAGTCAGCTGGTTGCCTTTTTCGTTCACCCGAAGCTCTTCGCTGGCGATGGCGAAGACATCGATGCTGTCCTTGCCGTGGCGTTCAGGCTCGACGACGTAAATAGCGAGCTCGAGAGCGTTTGCGACCAGGTCGCAGGAATCCTGCAGCTCGGGGCCTTCTCCGCCAGAGTCCGCCAGCTTTCGAAGCGTGTCTTCGTCAATCATTGAAGAGCAGTAGCCCACCAGGAGGGAGTAAAGCGGCGCCCACTCCCAGCAGCTGAGGCTGAACGTCCCCCGGCCGGCGTTGTCCGTGCTCCGCGCTTCCATCTTCAGGCTCATCCTGGTCGTCATGATCGCATCCCTCTCTCTCTCAGTTTCACTGGTCGTTTTTCGCTCCAGGCGGCCTCCCTGGCCGCCTCAACCAACCAGTGTGGCGAGGGACGCGGACATAACCCGGAAAGTGAAAACTTCCGGTGGTTTTCTCGACGGTGAATCGAACAGGTATAAAAAAAGCGCCTGGCCGGATAGGCCAGGCGCCTGGGGAAGCTCCGCGGAGAGCAAAACACGGGTCAGCCCCGCAGGAAATTTTGACAGTGAGCCAGGGTGGTAGAACCTTAATCCGCTGGTTTTCCAGGTCTCTACCACCCGGGACCGCTTCGCCGATGACGTTCTATTAGAGAGCGACAGGGATCGCCCACCGCAACAGCTGAGAGAGCTGAAAGTTCGGTGGGAGCCAGACTTTGCAGGCTGCCCACGGGGGGCGACCCTGTCACTGGACGAAAGCCATTCATACCTCCTTTCAAAACACTGACGCTTAACCAATCGACGGGCTCAGAATCCCGTCCAATCAAGCAGTGTGCTAAAGAGGCGATCTATAACGAGAAAAAGCTCACGTCATGTGAGCTCAACCAGGCAAGGGGATAGAAGAGAACGGGAGAGCGGCCCTCCTCAATCGGAGTCGAAATCCTGGAAGATCGAGCCCGGCAGAAGTTCCCGCAGCTTGTTGATCGCCCGCTGGTAGGTGACGGCCAGCTGCTTCGCGTCTCCCCCGAGCAGAACCGCGATCTCTTTGTAGGACTGCCCCTCGACCCCCCGCAGGAGGATCAGCTCGCGGTCCCGTTCCTCGAGCCCGTTGAGAGCCGAGAGGATCTCATCACGGGTGTCGCGGCGCATGGTGACGGTAAAAACGCCTGTCGCGTCGGCCGCTAAGTTGACGAGAGGACCTCCTGCCTCGGTATCACTCGCGGCGGACTCACCGATGTTCTTCGGCTTGCCCTTGATGTGCTTCTCCACCAGGTTGTTGATCCGGTAGACCAGGGTGGTCGAGAGGTATTTCATCACCACCGGGGTATAACGATTGTTCCGCGCCGGGAGATCGGCGAGCTTCGGCAGCGCCACCGCCCAGACATCGTTGACGATGTCCTCGGGATCGTAGATTTTCGACAGGCCTTTCCCAAGGCGGTAGCGAGCGTTCGCCAGCAGCACCGGGGCGAAACGATTGACGATCCACTCGAGGCTGGGAGCATCGCCTTCACGTGCCCGCCTCACGTGATACGTCGTGAGCTGTTCTGTATCATCGCCGGGAATATCGGGTTCCATCGAAGTCTCCTGAAGCTGACTTATAGTACAATTCAGGTGGTTTTGCGTTTGAGCAGATAATACTCCTTCAACTCCGATTTTTACGCTGAAAGTTTCCAGATGACCGACCCGGGCGGTAAAAACTCGCCTGCCATTCTCAACGCCTTCCTGAAGCTCTATCTCGAGGACCAGGAAGCAGGACAGATCCGGCCGCTGGCCGAGTACCAGGAGCGCTTTCCCGGCTACGAAGACCAGATCGCCGAACGCTACGAGAGCCTGCAGGGAAGCGGTGACACATCGGCCTTCAAAGCGGCAACCCTGAATCTTCCGGCGCAGGATGAAGCTGAAACCCAGACCGACCCCGGCGCAGGGGAAAAGGCCGAGGCCGGAGACTCAGACGCCGGCCGGCAGACAGCCCCACCCCAGCAACCCCTCGAGATCGGCCCCTATCGTCTCATGCGTCCTCTTGGCGAAGGAGGAATGGGAATCGTCTACCTGGCGGCGCAGACCGAGCCCATCAAGCGCCAGGTCGCCCTGAAGCTCGTGCGCAGCGGACTGACCTCCGAAGAGTTCCTCGTGCGCTTCGAGGCGGAGCGCCAGGCGATCGCGCTCATGAACCACGTCAATATCGCCAAGGTCTTCGACGCCGGAACGACGCCGGATGGCAACCCCTACTTCGCCATGGAATACGCGCCCGGGGTGCCACTGAAGAGCTATTGCGAAGAGAAGAAGCTCACGCTGAACGAGCGGCTCGATCTCTTCCAGCAGGTCTGTTCGGGAGTGCGGCATGCGCACCAGAAAGGAATCATCCACCGGGACCTGAAACCCTCCAACATCCTCGTCGGCAACGATGGGGAAAAACCGCTGGTGAAGATCATCGATTTCGGAGTCGCCCGCTCCATGGACCAGCGCCTGACGGACAAGGCCCTCGAGACAGAAGCCGGGCAGATGGTGGGAACCCCGGAATACATGAGCCCTGAGCAGGCTGAG
>DODI01000192.1:0-543 GCA_003509045.1 Planctomycetota bacterium
GTCTCCGGGACCATCGGCCAGCGGCTCATCGTCTCCGGGACCGTCAGCTCTCCTGGCGGGTTTCTTGAATCTTTCAGGAGCTATGACTCGTTCGACACCGTTTGCAGCGGCATCTTCGGCGGCATCTTCGGCATTGACGGCCTGGAGAGCTCCTGCGTCCGGGACGATCTGCGGCGCAATGTCCAGTGGCCTGAGGGGAGGCTCTTCGCCGGGGCCCAGAAGAAGAACGAAGGGCTCTCCCTGTACTACAGGCGCGCCGTTTTCGTCGTATTCGGCTTCTTCGCGAGCTCTCAATACTTCGATTTCTGGAAGATCGATGCCGGTGCTCTGGAGCGTTCCAAGTACCCAGGATCCAATGAGCCAGAGACCGATCAGGAGGCCTGTGGCCAGGCCGCTGAGGCCAGCTGTTCTGAGGGCGTAGCGGAATCGCGAGCCTGCAGAGCGACCGCCGGCATCGGGTGCTTTGAAGCAACTCCACAGCCCGCTGTTTTGCCCTTTTCTCCCGGTTCGCATAGAAGCCCCTGATTTCCCCTGAGTACGGTC
>DODI01000192.1:868-8177 GCA_003509045.1 Planctomycetota bacterium
ACGGTCCCTAAGGCGGTCTTTGAGTAGTTTCGACATCAATATAATTTCAATCCTACAAGGCTAGATAGTAAGGGCAATTTTAGTAAGGTGCAACCTTTTCAGGATGATGGACTTCGGCCCTGGAACCACTCTCTTTCGGTCTTATACCGGGGCTGCGATTCGGTTATCCATCCTGACGCTCGATGGAGTGCTTTTTCATCAATCGATAGAACGATTCCCGTGACAATCCACTCAGCTTGGACGCCGTGGCAACATTACCGGCACATTCCTGTAGCGCCTTCTCGATATACATACGTTCAAAGAAGTTACGGGCGTTTCGGAAATCTTTTCCATCGGCCACCCCGAACAGGCCTTCCATTGTGTTCTTTTCCTCGTGCTTTCCCTTCACCGAGCGGTCGAGGATGAGATCCTGCGCCGCGATGGATTCGTTTTCAGCGATCAGAAGGGTTCTCTCGAGCAGGTGGCGGAGCTCTCTTACGTTTCCGGGCCAGTCATGAGCAAGGAGCTTTTTGGTGGCATCCTTGGTAAATGACGGCTGTTTGATGCCGAGCTGGGAGGCGATCTCGCCGGAGAAGGTATCTACGAATTCCGGAATGTCTTCTTTGCGTTCACGAAGCGGCGGCAGGTCGATGCGTACGGTGTTCAGCCTGTAGAAGAGATCTTCCCGGAAGAGTCCATCCTCAACCAGTTTTCGCAGGTCCTTATTGGATGCGGAAATGATTCTCGGGGTGACCGTGATGTTGGATGCGGCTCCGACGGGACGCACCTCGCCCTCCTCTAATGCGCGCAGCAGCTTCTGCTGCATCCCCAGGCTCATGTCGCCGATTTCGTCAAGGAAGAGCGTCCCATCGTTGGCCTGCTCGAGCAGGCCGATTTTGTCTCTGATGGCTCCGGTAAAGGCGCCCTGGATATGGCCGAAGGGCTCGGACTCGAGAAGGGTCTCTGTGAGCGCTCCGCAGTTCTCAGAGATGAAAGGTCCCTTTCCTCGCTCAGAGTTGAAGTGAAGAGACCGGGCGATGAGCTCTTTTCCTGTACCGCTCTCTCCCTGGATGCAGACGGCGAGGGTGGAAGAGGCGAGCCGCTGAACCATCAGGAGCACCTTCTGCATCGCCTCGGACCGGGCGACGATGTTCTCCATCGTGTAGCGCGATTCGAGCAGGCTCTGTCGGTGTTCGATGTCCTTGCGAGCCACGGCCAGCTCTTCAGTCTGTTCTTCGATTTGCGAGCGTAGCCGGTTGTTCTTGTTGCTCTGGGCCTCGATGATCCGGGCGGTGGTGATGGCGATGACGGCCTGGTCGCTGAAGGTCTGCAGGGTCTTCAGCTCCGCCTCCTGGAAGGCGTGGCGTCGATGCCTGTTGTCGAGGTAGATCACTCCGAGCACATCCTCGTGAAATTTCAGGGGAACGCAGAGCACCGAGCGCAGGCGGAGCTCGCGAACGCTTCGGAGCGTTTCGAAGGGCTCCTCCGACAGGGCGTTACCCGCCAGCAGGGGCTCACCGTTTTCCATTACCTCCCGGGCGATCGAGGTGGAGAACTTGTGACTCGGGTCCCTGATCTCCTCCTTGTCGAAATCTCTCGCGACGATATTCGGCTCCTGCTCGGGGTCCTCCGGCTGGAGGATGAGGAATCCTCGCTCGGCGTTCACCAGGTCGATCACGGCGTCCATGATGCGCTCGAGGATCTGGTCGAGCTTCTGGCCGCTTCCGCGCGCGACGATGATTTCATGCAGGCGCATGAGCTCGAGGTTCATGGTCGCGTGTTGGCCCGGATCGTGGACGGGTTTCGCCGCCTCCTCCTGGTCCCATGCGAGGGGCTCGTCTGCCGGGACCTCTTCTTCACCGCCTGGGGGCTCAGGGAATGTTTCCATTGGCTGTTCGCAGCAGCGAATCACCTGCTGGCGCTCGCGCAGAGCGAAAAAGTTCTCCTGGTAGGGCATGGGAAGGCTCTCGCTGTGTTCCTCAAGGCGAGTTCTGGCCTGCTGGAAATGAATTTTCGCCAGCCGGTAGTCTCCACGCCTCTGCTCGAGCATTCCGAGCTGGAGGTGGAAACGCCAGTCGAGGTCCCGCAGTCGCGCCTCTCTTGATTCAACCAGCCCCCGTTGGAGGTATTTGTGAGAGGAGTCGAGATCGGCTTCCGGGAGCTCCATGTCGAGCCGGCTTCGAAGCAGGAAATACAGGGGGATCAGGTCTCGCGACCCGAGGTCTTCGAGCTGCGAGTAGGCCTCCTCGAGGTTGGCCTCGGCATTCTTCAGCTCCGCCATCTCGATCCTCAGCGCCGCCAGCTGGAGAATCGCCTCGACCAGTTTTCTGCGGTAGCGGGCGCCCCTGAAGAGCTTCTCGGATTCCAGCAACTGGCGCTCGGCATCGGCCAGTTGTCCCTTCTCCGCCAGCAGCATTCCCAGGCGGATCATGCTGTCGCCGGCGACGGTGGGCAGTTCCTTCGCGGTGGCCGCGGTGATAACCTCCCGCAGTCCCTCCTCCGCCTCATCGAGCAGTCCGACGTGGAAGAAGGCCCGGGCCGTTGTCGCCTTGGCCATGATCTGCCCGATCCTGTTGCCGAGTTCTTCAAAGCCTCGCTGGCCCTGCTCGGCATAGTCGAAGATGTCGGCCAGGTTTTCCGTCTCCATGCGCAGCTCGGCGAGCTGAAGGTTGGAGTAGGCGAGGCCGACCTTGTCGTCGAGCTCCTCGCGAATCCGGATGCTCCTGCGAGCGTAGCTCAGAGCTTTCTCGAGCTCGCCCTTGGCCTGGTAGATCATCGCGATGCGGTAGTAAGAGAACCCGACACCGGACTTGCCGCTGAATTTTTTACGCTTCTCGAGAGACCTGTAGGCGTAGTCGAGCGCCTCATCGTATTTTCCATCGCGCTCGAGGATTCCCGCGAGGTTGTTCATGCAGGCCGCCATGCCGTATTGGTTGTTCAGGCGGCTGAAGATGGCGACCGCGAGCTTGTAGTATTCCGCGGCCTCGGCGGTCTGGTCGCGAAACTGCAGCACGTTGCCGAGGTTGTTGTAGATCCGCCCGGTTCCCTCCTCGTCGCCGATCTGCCGGCACAGCAGCAGGCTCTTCTGGTAGCTTTCGAGAGCCCGATGGTAGTCGCCGCCGTTGTACAGGACGTTTCCCAGGCTCTTGTAGGATTGCGCCAGGTCGTATTTGTCGGCATCGTCTTCGGAGAGAGCAATTCCTCGTTTGATCGCTGCGGCGGCGCGATCGTGATCTCCCCGGGCGAGGTGGGTCTCGCAGATGGCCCGAATCGCTATGGTCGCCCTGTGGCGGCTTCCGGCCTGTTCGGCGCATTCAAGGGCTTCCCTGCTGAGGGTCAGACCTTGCTCCAGGTCGTTTTTACGGTTGTGGATCTGTGCCATGAGGAGGTGGGCCTCCGAGAGCAATTCGTCCATTCCAGCCCGGCCGTCGGCTTCTGAGTGACACTCGGAGACCTTCTCGCCTGCGAGGTCAAGATCTCCGCGTTCAAGCAGGAAACTTCCCAGCGAGAGCAGTGATCTGCAGAGCTCCCTGGCGGTGCCATCAACCTTCGGTCGGTCGCCTTCAGCCACAGTGGAGGGGGCCTTGAGCTCCCGGATACTTTTCTCGAGAAAGTGGATCGCGTTGGTGCCCTCGTTTCTCTCCTGGTAGATCTCTCCCATAGCTCGGTAGACTCGGCCTGCGTCAATACCGCTGTGCTGGTCCCGCAGCAGCGAGAGCAGCACAGTGAGCTTGTCGAGCGCCTGGGGGAGGAGCTTCATCTTCCGGTACAGGTTGACCAGGTCCCAGTTGACCGACCAGGTCAATCCGCTGTTCCTGGCGGCCCCCTCCGGCGTGCTCGAATCCGGCTCGGCGAGCTTTTCCAGGATGCTTTCGCAGAGCTCGGCCGCACCAGGGTAGTCGTAGAAACGGTCAAGCCGCCGCGACGCTGCGACGGCCTGCTGCAGGAAGCGGTTGGCGAAGCCCGCTCTCGAGGCGTGGTAGGCCAGGTGCTCAGGTACGCTGGCCGCGACGGTGTGGAGACTGAATTCGCTCGAGAGCACCTCGTATAGCACCTCGTGGTATTGCTGGAGGCTTGTTTTTCCACAGCGTTTGTAGAGGAGCTGGCTGGCGGGTTCGCAACTCCACTGGACCTCGGTCCCGCGGATTCCTCGGCGCAGCGCGACAAATCCCTCAGATTCGAGTTTTCGCAGCCGCTGTTCGAATTCGAGCCTGGCGGTGTCGTCGTTTACGGGTTCGTCTTGCGGGGCATCCTCACTGAAGCAGCGGAGCTTGGTCTCAGCGATTCTCAGGGTCTCGGCGGGTACGGAAATCCTTCCGGCGCTGACGAGCAGTTCGAGGAGCGATCGATCGCGAGTAAGCAGGAGGTCTTCTCTTTCGAGGATAGCTCCTTCAAGGTTCATCGGCAGGCCCGAGAGGAGGTCGGCTGAAGTCTCGGCCTTCGGCAGGGCGTCGATGCTCTGTTCGTCGGAGATTTTGAGATGGCGTCCGTCCATTCGCCTGAGATATTCGTCAAGCAGCCTGGGCAGACCCTCGGAGCGGTCGTAGAGCTTTTGCAGCAGCCCCGCCGGCACCTGCAGGTGCGGGGCCCGCACGGCCACCCAGTCCCGCACGCGCTCAAGCGTCAGATTGCGAAGGTGCAGCCGGCGGCAATACGGCTCCTCAGCGAGGGCCTCAATCCGGTCATGGGTCGTTTCGCGAGTCTCCTCGGTCTGCTCGGGAGTTTCGTTGTTCCAGGTCCCAAGCAGGAGCAGCTTGCTCGGGGCGGGGCGATTTTCTCCCGGGCCGGTGCCATCTCCCTCGCGCAGAATGGAGAGATTGCGAGCGATGGATTGCAGCAGCGCGAGGCTCGACTTGCTGGCCCGCTGAAGATCCCTGAGACAGATCACCAGGGGACGTTGCCTGCCCAGCTCGAGAAACACGGCCGTCAGGCTGTCGACAAGCCGCACGCGCTCGGAGTCTTCCTCGCTTGAGGAGGGAGCCGGCGCTTCCTGCTCGGTGAGTTCTACCTCCTCGATGAACATCGAGATGGTCGGCCTCAAAGCTCCCCAGGCGGGGGAGCCGAGGTCGAAGATCTCCGCAAGCTTGCAGATGATTTCACGGAAGGGAGAGTAGCTGTTACCGCGCGGAGAATGGCAGACGCCCTCAACGTATTCGAAGCGTTCGGTCATCACCATGGTCTCGACTTCTTCGAGGAAGGAGCCGGTGAATTGTCCAGGGTTGGTCTCGAAGAGGGCCAGCGAGGTGGTCGAGTCGTTGCGATGCAGCTGCTCCAGTTCATCGCGCACCAGGTTCAGTTCCCTCTCCCATCCTGTTATGGGAATCCGCGGGGAGGAGAAGTTGAGGTTTCCCGGCAGGGTGAAATCGCCGGCCTCTTCGAGTACCTCGATGAGCTCCCTGCAGCTTCCCGGGCGATCTTTCGGGTTGGTGGCCATGAGCCGGTGAACCAGTTCCGCCAGCTTCTCGGGAATCCCGGGTGCCTGGTCGCGCAGATTCTCGGTTCTTCCCTCGCGAGCGGATGCGAGCCATTGGGCCGGGTTATCTCCAGGGAAGGGAGACCGGCCGCAGATGCTCCAGGCGATCGAGGCTCCAAGCGAGAAGAGATCGCTTCGCCTGTCGGCATGGGCCTGTTCGATGACCTCGGGGGCGACGAAGGGCACCGTGCCGCGGGCCCGGGTGCCGATGGGGGTCGTCTCCAGCTCGCACAGGCCAAAGTCGATGAGCTTGACCTCGAAGGAGCCCGGGATTCCATTGTTCTGGTTATGTGAAGGGGATGGCGAGAGCAGCAGGTTCTCCGGCTTCAGGTCGTAGTGGATCAGGCCCCGCGAGTGGACGTATTCAAGTCCGACGCAGATCTTGGCGAGCGCTTCAAGGTAGGTTTT
This sequence comes from Planctomycetota bacterium, assembly GCA_003509045.1. GTDB lineage: Bacteria > Planctomycetota > UBA8108 > UBA8108 > UBA8108 > UBA8108. The sequence continues at coordinate 6,729 of DODI01000192.1, forward strand.
CCAGGAGTCAGCGCCGCGGTCTCCGTTTTCTTCCCCGCCGGCATCCGGGAAGAGGCTGACAAAGGCTTCACGCAGGTTCAGACCCTCGACATGTTCGAAGGTGATATAGGCCAGAGAGCATTCCGCCTGATCTTCCTGCTCCTGGAGGAAGGGGCCGAGGAGCTCGAGGTCTTCGGCCGGAAGGCCCGCTTCCTTGAGGGCGTCGGTGCCGGGAAGCACCCCGAACTCGCCGACCTGGGCAAGGTAGGGGTGGCGCAGGCGCCGCAGGGTGAGGAATTCCTGGCGCGCAGCCTCCAGTGCGTTGTGGTCTTCAACCTTAAAGAGCTTGAAGGCTGTCGGACTTACATCATGGCGGTGGTCCAACACCTTGAGTACGCAGCCCTGCTCATGGCAGGACAGTGTCCGCTGGTATTCCCATCGATTGAGAAAGAGTGAGGGGGGGCTTTTACCCATGGCAATCCTGAACAGTGTCAGAATCAGAGATCAGACCTTCGACCCCGGTTAGGTTAGCCCAGGTTACGTCACATTTCTACCCACATAGTGTCATTTTTATGACATCCATGTGGCGTAGTTGCCACAATGAGCGCATCGTTACAGCTTGTATTTCTTTATCTTATTGTAGAGAGTCGTCTTAGGGATTCGAAGACTCTTGGCGACAAGGCTCTTATTGTCACTGTTTTTGGCTAGCGCCTGGCGAATGAGCTCGCATTCGAACTCATCGGTGGCTTCTTTCAGGCTCATATGGGCAAACCCTTCCGTCCACTTCTTTCCGGTAGAGCTCATCGGGTTGACTCCATCTCTCAGGTGTTCGGAGAGATCCTTTGCCCGGATGAGGTTGTCATCGCAGAGTGCGGCCAGCTTGAGTATTTCGTTCTGCAGCTCACGGATGTTGCCCGGCCAGGAGTACTCGGTCATGAGCTCCAGGGCCGTGTCCTCGATGACGACGGGTTTTGGAGAGCCGGCGGTTGTCGATCCAAGGAAGTATTCCACCAGGTCGGGGATGTCTTCCCGTCGATCGCGCAGGGGAGGTAGCACCAGGTTGATGACGTTCAGGCGGTAGTAGAGATCTTCGCGGAAGTTGCCGGCATTGCATTCCTGCAGCAGATCTTTGTTGGTCGCCGAGACAATTCGGACATCCACGGGGGTGAATTCTTTTGAGCCGACCCGGCGGACGACACCCTCCTGGAGGACCCGCAGGAGCTTCTTCTGCATCGAGGGGCTCATGTCGCCGACCTCGTCGAGGAAGAAGGTTCCGCCGACAGCCTGCTCGAAGAGGCCCTTGTGATCTTTTGTCGCGCCGGTGAACGCCCCCTTCACATAGCCGAAGAGTTCGCTTTCGAGCAGCGTCTCCGTCAGCGCGCCGCAGTTTTCAGAAACGAATTTTCTGTCCCGTCTCGGACTGTTCTGATGGATCGCGAGCGCGGCGAGTTCTTTGCCCGTGCCGCTTTC
>DODI01000377.1:0-8420 GCA_003509045.1 Planctomycetota bacterium
CCGGTATCGAGACGATCCTTCCGGAAGATCTCGAGTATCATCGTGACGCCCTCACCGTCAGCTCCCGCCTGCCCGCGAGCTGGAGCGAGGCCCAGGCCCTCGGCAGCGATCTCTCCGCCGCCGGGCCGGAATACAAGATCGTGATTCCCCGCGCGCCGGAGTTCAACCCCGGCACCGTGGTTCGACTGCGCCGCCTGGACGAAACCGGACGCACCGAGTTCAACGTCATCAGCAAATCAGCCGGCTCACAGACCGGAGGAATCAGCCTGGCCTATCCACCGCGCGCTTCCTACCGCTCCTACAAGGCGGTCATCGAGGCCCTCCAGCGTCACCCTGTGAACGTGAACACGGCCAGCGAGAAGGTCTTGCGGGCGGTGTTTACAGGGATCAGGGGAAAGGACAAGACCCATGTCGTCACTCCCTACGAAGCCGCCAGGCTTGCCATCGACATCCGGGGAAAGGTGCCCCTGAAGGGACACGAAGAGTTCTACGCGGCGCTGCAGGCAGCCTCCTCTGGCGGGATTATCGACGAGGAGGACGTGAAGCCGCTCTTCGTCAACGCGGTCCAGCCGACCAACTACCTCCTGCGCCAGTCGACCACCGGTCTGTGCTATTCGACCGCAGATGTCTACACCATCGAGGCGCGGGCGCTGCTTCGTTCACCCGCCGGGTCGGAGCTGGCGGGTTCGCGGTTCCGGGAGATTGTCGATGTGAGCCCCGCAGGGGTCCGCCTGGGCGGGCTGGTCAGCCAGGTGGATTATTCCGACGGCATCTTCCTCCAGGATCCGAAGATGACCCCGCGTTTCCCCGAGAACAACCATCGCTTCCGAATCCGGTTCCCGGGGACCCTCTCTCACCTGGTCGAATCCCGTCCGGTGATGTTGAACCGGGGAGAGCTGATCTTTCCGGGGGCAGATGTTTCGACCCTGCGCCTGCTGACGACCCAGACCCCCAAGAACAGCCTGAAGGAGGTTCTCTACGAGGAGGTCCTGAGCTTCGAGGACACCTACGAGGGCCTGGAGCTTGACCGGGGAGAGCCCTACGAGCTCTCGATCGGCGGCGGGGGAGAGGGCGGAGCCAACAATGCCGGTGTGCCGGCCGCAGGCGGCCGGGGAGGCCAGGCCGGCGGCGCGGGAGGAGACCTGACGACAAAGCCTGCCGGGATGGATTTCTGGTTCCGGATGAAGACCTACCCGCAGGCCCGTTCCCGCGATGGTTATTATAAGCTGGTCGAGGGAGGCGTCGACCCCGAGCGCAACCGCATGGCCCTGCTCTACGATGACAGCCGGGGACGGGTGCTCTTCAGGATTTACGACAGCTCCTTCCCCGATCCGTTCATGAAGAAGGACAAGGATAACGGATCCTTCCTGCAGATCGAGGCGGTTCGCGGGCTCGAACTCGAGACCTGGTACCACATCAAGCTGGTCTGGGATGGGACCTTCGGAGGCGGGGCGCAGCTCTACATCGATGGCGTTCCGGCCGGCAAGGACAACCTGTCCACCGAGCTGACCGCCAGCATCGCCGGCAGCGGCAACATAGCCAGCATCGGCGTTCGCGACGCCAGCCGTTTTCCGACCCAGGGGTCGGTGCGGATCGGCGCCGAGATTTTCGAGTATATCAGCAAGACCGCCAACTCTTTGCGTGTTCGCCCCCTGCCTCCAAGTCACTGGAAACCTCTGCCGATCACCGGCCTGAGCAACGCAGGCGCCGCGACCGGATTCCTGCCGCCGGGGGCTGACACGGGTGCCGCCGGGGCGGCCGATCCCGCCGCCGCCGGGGGCGATACAGCCTTACCGGCGAAGACAGACTCGAGGCTGTGGAACGGACGCGGGTCCATCCCTTCGCCTCACCCTGCGGGCTCCCTTGTCAGCCTGCATGGCTACTCGCTGGAGATTCGCCGCAAGGTGGCTCCGACCGCTAACCAGGGCGCCGCGGGAGCCGCGGCCAACCCCTTCGCCGGCGGAGCCGCCGCGGGAGGCGTGGAACACCAGGTGGCGGATGGAGACTCTACCGAGATGATCTGGGGCACCGGCGGCCTGGCGACCGCTGAGCCTCTGAACGCCTGGAACTTCCCACAGGTCGTGCGCGCGGGAATCTACCATTATTTTGACCGGTTCGCGGGGGAGCCTCCGCCCCAGGATCCGAATCAGCCAGGGCGCAACAACCTGCCCGGCGGCGTGGGGGGGAACAATCCCCCGGCTGGACAGGGCGAGGATGAGGAGCAGGGAGGCTCGGCGCTCGCCACCACGGGCACCATCGTGGTGCCGCTGTTCAAGCTTCCCACCGCTACCGATCAGCTCGACCTGCCCGGCGGGGTTAATATACCCGGCGGTCTCCCCGGTGTTCCCGGGGGCGCGCAGCAGGAGGGGCAGCAGCCTGAGTATACCGGCATGCTGATGGGTTTCAATCGCACCAGCTCGGATTATTTCCAGTCCAAGGGGATCTGCCATTTCAACGGCCGTAATTACCAATACCAGCGCGTTCCGCTGCCGCCTGAGTACCTCATGGCCCTGAACAAGGATCCCAAGGTCCAGAACCCTCCGGCGATGGGGCTGGAGCTGAAGGGCGCCTATCCTCCGGAGGCCGGGGGCGCTGTCGAGGGGCTCACCGGCGCCGGCGGCGCGGATGGCCAGGGTCCTGTGCAGAACGATGGGCGCGAGCAGCGCCCGGTTATCCAACTGTCGCTCCTGGTCAACGGTCTTCCTCAGACGCGCTATCCCTCCACGGGAGTCCTCGAGATCTGCGGCAGCCCGAGCCCCTGGGAGATGCAGGCAGGCCGTCCGAACATGCTCGGGCGTCCGCTGATGCAGGTCCATCCTGATGACGCGGTTGAGTGGCTCCGCTACAGGGAGGTCTTCCAGAACATGTTCGTCGGTCGGCTCGGCTCGAACTCGAACTTCCGGGGCTACCCGGTTCGCGAGGAGCACAACTACCTGAAGAAGCAGATGGATGTTCCCTCCGGCCAGCCGATCCGGCTGGTGATGGAGCTCGGCCAGGGCGGCGCCGGGTGGGGCGACTTCGTCTCCATCACCACCAGCGATCCGCAGGTCTACGAGCCCATGATGAGGAGGGTCTACAGGGCTTTCGAACACGAGGACGGGCGCTTCTTCCTGTCGCTGATCGATGTGGGCAAGAATGGCCAGGAGTTGCCGCGCTCCTCAGGTGTTTATCGCCACGCCTACTTCCGCGGCATGAATCCCCGCCTGGTGAAGTTCCCATCCTGGGGGCTTCCGGAGATCGCCACCGGCAGCCTGACCCTCTTCGGGGACGCGAAGGCCATGGAGGTTCGCGGAGGCCGCGGTCAGCAGGGCCAGCGAAACCAGAGCCGGTCGGAGAACCAGCGGGTGGGCGGAGACGAATCCAACGGTATCACCCTCGACGAGGTCCGCAGGTTCGAGAATCGGCGCGTGGCCTACGACCCGACCTACGGCCCCAGGGTGAAGCACGTCCTCGTCCCGCTCAAGGGAGGACGCGTGGAGGTCAGCCGAGGCGGAGCGCAGACGGTCATCGGCGGAGCCATCGCCAAGAACCAGTCCGTTACCCGCTCCAATCCCCTCGATGTGCTGGTCGTCTCGGTGAGCATCGAGCGCGGCCAGCCGAGCATCTTCGCCATGGGCATGGAGGAGGGCGTCATCCGGATCGGCCGGGAGCTCTTCTACTTCGAGGATGCCGAGGGAGCCAAGGGCGGGCAGGCCGGGCAGGCAACCCGCGCGAGTCCCCAGTCAGCCGGCTACGATCCATCGCTTGCCGGGGAGGCCAACGAGCTGCTGGCTCCCTACAAGGAGCGCCAGGCCGATGGCCGCCTTCGCTACGAGCAGATCCAGGTCAGCCAGATGGCCGGCCACTTCGAGCCCGAGGGCTTCGCCCTCATGCGCGACGGCAGCCCCGAGCGCGCCGATTTCTACGAGCTCTTTTATTACGGATCCACCGGGGGCGGCTTCAAGAACGTCCTGCGGGGGCAGTTCAGCACGCCCTACCTGAAAAACTCGAGCCAGGGGGCCTCGACGATCAGCAATGCCACCCGGCGGCTGCGCCTGATCGGCCGCGCCCTGATCGGCACCGCGCCGATGGCGCACGGGGTGGGTGACGCCTGCAGTCTGGTTCCCTACCTGACCATGTCCCCGATCACCGGGGCGATGACCAGCTCGGGGCTCCCGGTCAAACGGGCCCAGCTCTTCGCGCCCAATGGCGGCTACGTGATGATCGATCCGGGCCGCTACGGCCAGCCCAGGGAGATCATCTCCCACATGGGCCTTGCCGGGGACAGCGCCGCGCAGCTGCGGCTGCCGCGTGACCAGCGCGGGGAGATCTGCATGCGGGCTCGCTTCGGAACCCAGCCGCGTCCCATCGGCACCGACATGTTCGCCTACCAGATGCCCTTCCGGTACTTTGATCGCTACGAGGCGGGGGTCGAGAGCGAGGCCATGGCCTACCTGCAGAAGAGCTTCCGTGTGCCGGGTGCCTACTGGCGAAGCATCGAGTGGAAGGAACGCCAGGGGACGAACATCAAGCGCGATCGTCTCTGCGACATCATCGTGATGGCCCGCTTTGACCACGAGGCGGACTGGGATGCGGAGGGCGACGAGACGGGCTCGAAGGGGCTCTATCTCTTCGAGGAGAGCCGCCGGAAGACCCGCAAGGAGGTCGTCCGCTACGACCTTGAGCGGGGAGGAGACGAGCTGGAGATTCGCGTCTATTTCCGCTACAAGTCCGGCAGCTACATGCATGTCCGGGATGACATCTACCGCGATGACTGGAAGGAGTCGCCGGTGCTGGAGTCGCTGGTCATCGAATACGAGAAGGATGGGGCTGTGGTGCGGCACGAGGAGCTGCCGCGTTGATGTCTTCGCCACGGTCTTCTCACATAGCCGGACACCGGGCCGGCGGCTACACCCTGCTGGAGGTCGTGATTGCGGTGGGCATCCTCGTCATGCTCGGCAGCGGCCTGGCGACCCTGCTCACCCAGGGGATCTCCATCTGGCGCCGGGCGGAGAACCGCGGCCGTGTCTACGACCAGGCCCGTATCCTGCTCGAGAGGATGTCGGAGGACCTGCGTTCGGCGGTGGTGTTTTCAGGTTCCGGAGCGGGCGGAGGCGCCTGGGTCCGCTTTATCTGTGATGAGGACTATCTTGGCCGGCAGCGACTGCGCTTCGTGCGGACCATCTCGGCAGAGACCAGCAACGCGATCCTCCGCCAGGGGGGACAATACCTGACCATCACGACGCCAGCGGTCTACGATGGCCGAAATGACAAATGGGAGGCGGCCGCCGGCAATCTCGGCGCGCCGGGCGGCCTGATGGAGGTCATCTATCTCAGGGATCCGCGCGGCTCCGAGACCTATCTCTGGCGTGGCTACCGCTCGCCGGTGGGCGGGATGGGCTCGCTGTTCAACGAGAGCACCCTGAAGGATAAGGAGCTCGAGGATTTCTCGGGTAAGATCGATGATGTGGCCCGGGAGATCGACCGAAGGATGCTCTCCGGCAGGATGGAGGTGGAGGAGCAGGATGAGCTGCTCGAGAGCGGCGAGGAGGCTCGCAAGGAGATCGAGTGGATCATGACCCGCTTTGCGCGTCCCCTGACAGATGGAGTTCTCTACCTGGGATTCAGCTTCTGGGGGCCTACCACCAATACCTGGGCAGAGGTCAAGCCCATGTCGGCACCGAGCGGCAAGCGCAAAAGCGGCCCGCTCTTTCACTGGGATTCGACTCGGGCGATCCTCGACTGGCCGGGTGAAAGCGGCGAGTTCACCTTCAGGTCGAGAGATGGGTCCCTGACGGATTCAAGCGATGACATCTTTCCAGAGAGGGTGGAGATCACCCTCGTTCTGCGCGATGACAACTCGGAATCGCTCTACCTTGTTGAGCGCATCACCAAGTCGACGGAGACCTTCAAGGTTTCCAAGCCTCTCTCTCTTCCGGATGACGAAAACGACCGCTATATCCTGGTCGGAGATGAGTGGATGTACATGAAGGATGTCAATGGAACCAGGATTACGGTGGGCAAGGATGGCCGGGGCTGGCGCGGTACTGAGTCGGGGAATCACCTGGTCGGCTCACGGGTCGATCTCGGGGTGGCATTCCGCAGGGTGGTGGAGATGCCCGGCAGCCGCAAGAGCCGCAGCGCGTCGGAGAGGGCCCCTGCTCCGGTGAAGAGGAAGGAATCATGAATCCTCCCGCAGCCTCCCGCAGCTCTGGTTTTTCTCTCATCGAGGTGCTGATCGCGATGTTCATTCTCTCCATCGGTGCCGCCAGCGTGCTGTCGTTCTTTGCCGCGGCGGCGAGCACCCACAAGCGCTCGGTCGACCGCACCCACGCGGCGCTCATCGCCGAGCGGGTCTTCAGCGAGGTCCGGGGACGCTATCTACCGGACATGACCGCAGCGGAGCTGATGGATGAGCTCGACAAGGAGCTGCCTGAATTGTGGGACGGCTACAGCGCCGAGGTCTTCTGCTTTCACCCTGCCAGGGGCGGAGGGAGAAGGAAGCTCGGCGCCAGGGAAGAGGAGAAGGATGCCGAGGGAGACGTGGGCTGGCTTGACCAGGAGCTCTTTGTCCGTGTCATCATCCGCTGGAGACAGAAGACCAGCGCGCGCTCGGAGACCTTTCATACTCTGATCCTCCCCCGAAACGCCAGGGATTAGCCGCGTCTCGGGGCAGCTGTCTTATTCGGCCACCAGCAGCAGCAGCAGGCGGTGGGGGTCGCGGCCGGTCTTGATTCCCCGGTCGGTATTGTAGAGCCGGTCGAAGAGCTGGGCGAGGCGTCCGGGAGGGTTTCTTTCGAGCTGGCGCTCGAAGCTCGACAGGAAGGGCTTTCCGACGATTCCCTCCTGGACGAGATTCATGCTGGAGGCCCCCGCCCGCTTCAGGGCATGCCCGCGGCGCAGCGACCGAATCTTCTTGAGCAGGGTTGCCAGCAGCGGCAGGGCGATTCCGGGGCCGTCGATCACCAGGCTACCGTTCTGGGCGTGGTAGCCGCGTTCGAAGAGGTTCTCAAGGGCGGAGATGGTGTCGCGCCTGCGCCCCTCGAGGAAGAGGTCGACCACAGAGAAGATGCTGTCCTCGCGCAGCTCACCGGTGACTGCGGAGATGGCCTTTTCGTCGATGAGGGTACTTTTTGATTCGGCCAGGTAGGTTTTGAGCTTCTCGAGCTCCTCGTCCAGCAGCTCGAGGTCGCAGCCGGCGCGGCTGTGGAGCGCGTAGGCGGTCTGCGGGTTGAGCTCGAGTCCCTTCGAGGCGGCATGCCGGCTCAGCCAGTGCGACAGCGGGCTGTCCCAGACGGGCGCACGGTCCTCCCACGGCGGCGGGCGGTCGAAGGGTTGTTCGCATTCGATGACCCAGCCAGACTTGGCGGCGGCCTTGGCGAATTTTGTTCGGCCATCGAGCTTGCCCCTGAGACAGAGAACGAGGTGTCCCCCGGGGAAACCGGTCTCGAGGCAGGCTTCGAGCTCAGCGCGGTGCGCGCGCAGGAAGGCGTCGGCTCCATCGATGATGACGACCTGGGTCGAGGCGAGGAAGCTCATGGAGCGCAGGCTGTCGAGCACAGGGGCGAGCGGCAGCTCGCTGACGCGCTTGTCGTTCGGCGGTCCCTGCAGCCGGTTGACGTCCGGCGCGCCGTCGTCTGAGAGCTCGCGGATGAACCGCTCGATGAGCTGCTTCTTGAAGAAGTCAGCCGCGCCGGCGAGGATCGTGATGGCGGGCGGTTTGTCCCATTGCTTCCGGGCGAGGAACTGGGTGCTGTTGAGGGTTGTCTGTGAGCGGGCAGCCAAGAGTTTCTGTCTCCCTGGGATCAGTGAGGAGAGTATAGCGAATGAACGACCATGAGGCATTGTTCCTCGACGATTTCGAGCTCTCTTTTTTCGGCGATCTCGAGCGCCTCGGTGGAGGCGACCCCGAGCTGGAGCCAGACCTTCTTCAGCCCCAGGTCGGCGCATTCATTCAGCAGCTCCGGAACCTCCTCGGGTCGGCGAAAGACGACGACCAGCTCGACCTCGGAGCGAACCTCGGCGGGCATCTCAGACAGTGATGGGTAGCACGGCCCGCCGAAGACCTCAGGGTAGTTCGGGTTGACGCCGATGATGCGGTAGCCCTGGTCGCTCATGTAGGCGCAGACACTATGCGAGACCCGTCCGGGATTGGCCGAGAGACCGACGACGGCGAGGGTACGGCAGTCCTTGAGCACCTGGGTCGAATCAGCTTGGGGCATGTAGGGGATCTTCTCTTCTGGGTTGGCGGCCGCGCTTTGGCGTCGCGGGCCGGTGTGCCGGTTCTCGCTTCTCGGCAGAGATTATAGGTGCTCAGAGAGCGGGCGGGTACAGTTGACTTGCGGGCGGGAGCCGAATAGGATGCCTCTCCTGAAAATCAGAATGACATTATGGCTCCGTAGCTCAGTTGTATAGAGCGGCTGTCTCCGGAACAGCAGGCC
>DODI01000095.1:0-2573 GCA_003509045.1 Planctomycetota bacterium
GTGCCGGCGATGCTGGCGGGCCTCTTGGGTTGGCCCCAGGCCAGCCAGGCTTCCGACATCGAGCTCTCCGAGGACGCTTCCGGGGCGACGGTTGTCTGCGAGGTCGATGCCGGCCTGGAGACGGTTTCCCTCGCTCTTCCGGCGGTGATCATGGCTGACCTGCGCCTTAACGAGCCGCGCTACGCTTCTCTTCCAGGCATTATGAAGGCCAAGAAAAAACCCATTGCGACCCTGGGGATCGAGGAGCTTGGCGCCCTGGGATCAGCCCGAAGCCGGGTGACGGGTTTCCGGGCCCTGGAGGACAAGCCTCCAGGGATCAAGGCAGGCTCGGTTGAGGAACTGGCCCAGGCCCTTGAGGAGAAGAAGCTCATTTGAGGTGATTGTTATTCCCGGCGCGCTTTTGGCCGGGGCGGCAGGCAGACCATGGCAGATACGCTTATCATTATCCAGGCGATGGGCAACGAGCTCAGCAAGTCGAACCTTGCGGCCGCGGGCTTTGGCCGGGAGGCGACGGCTGCTTCCGGCGGCGTCTTCGACATCCTGCTTCTCGGGCCTTCAGCCTCCGGTCTGTCCGCAGAGGCGGCCGGACTCGGTGGGGGTACGGTGTTCACCATGAGCTCCACCGAGCTCGAGGTCTACACGGCCGAGGCCTTCGCCGCCGCGGCGGCAGCCTTTCTCGCCGACCATCCGTACCGCCTGGCGGCGGCGGCGACCAGCTCGGCCACCAAGGAATACTTTCCCCGCCTCGCGGCGCTTCTCGATGTACCGATGGCCAGTGATGTATTGAAGGTGGAGAGCGTCGATCCGCAGAAGGTGGTCCTGACGCGCGCTGTTTTCGTCGGCAACCTGCTGGCGACCGTCGAGCTGGAGGCGCCGCAGGCGCTGGTGACCTGTCGCTCCAGCGAATTTGCGCCGCAGGCCCCGGGAGGCGTGACCTCCACGGTCGAGCCAGTCGAGGCGCCGGCCGGCCTGGCGAGCCCAGGCAAGACCTTCGTCGGGATTGAGGCGGCCAGCTCGGACCGTCCGGATCTCAAGGAGGCTGATATTATCGTTTCCGTTGGCCGGGGGACCCGGGGGCCGGATGAGGGCATTCCTCTATGCGAGAGGCTGGCGGACGTTCTCGGCGCGGCCCTTGGCGCCACCCGGGCGGTCGTTGATGCCGGCTGGCTGGCGAACGAATTCCAGATCGGGCAGACCGGGAAAATTGTCGCTCCAGAGGTCTATGTGGCGATCGGGCTCTCGGGGTCTATCCAGCACCTGGCTGGAATGAGAAACTCTAAGACGATTGTCGCGATCAACAAGGATCCGGAGGCGCCTATCTTTGAGGTCGCGGACCTTGGCCTGGTGGCTGATCTTTTTGATGCGGTCCCGGAGCTGACCGCGGCGCTCGAGAGCCGGGGTGGATGAATTGAACACGATCTTCGCGGCGACGGTCACCCGTGAAATTCTCTGGAACATTCCAGGATGGGCGCGCGCGCTCATGTACATCCTCTTTCTTGCCGCAGCCGCGCTTTGTTTCATGGGGGTTGCGCGCCGTGTGCGGTCCTGGCGCCAGGGGCGTGAGGCCGGCAAGCCGGTTTCTCTGGGGAAGGCCTGCCGCCGCCTCTGGCGGGACGCGGTTCTGCAGGTCCGGATCTGGCGTTCCGGCACGGCGGGATTGGGTCATGCGCTTGTTTTCTGGGGCTTCATCGTGCTCTTTCTCGGCACCTGTATCGTCGCCGTGGAGGACTACGGGAGCTGGCTCCTGGGCCGTGAACACCTCTTCTTCACCGGGACCTTTTACCTCGCGGTCTCTTTCGCGCTCGAGGTCTTTGGCATCTTTTTCCTCCTCGGTCTCGTGCTGGCGCTCTCTCGCCGGAAGTTCGGGGGCCGGTTCCGTCCGCTGAGCCGCCCGGTAGACCTTGCGGTGCTGTGGTTGTTTCTGGTGATCGGCCTGAGCGGTTTCGCTACCGAGGGCCTGCGGATCGCGGCGGCGGGCGGGGGGCTGGAGAGCCATCCCTACGAGCGCTGGAGCTTTGTTGGCTGGTGGCTGGCGACCGGGCTGCAGGGCCTGGATGTGAACGTCCTGACAACCCTCCACCTGAGCTCCTGGGTGGGGCATATGGTGTTGTCGATGGCCTTCATCGCGCTGATACCGTATTGCAAGCTGAGGCATATCTTTTTCGCCCCGGTGAACATCGCCCTGCGTGAAGATCGCAAGGCCGGAAAGTATCGAGGGGTCTCGATGGAGGAGGTCGAGGAGACCGGCCGCTATGGCGCGGCCGTGGCGTCGGATTTTACCCGCCGACAGCTCATGAGCTTCGATGCCTGTACCGAGTGCGCTCGTTGCGAGACCGTGTGCCCGGCAACCGCCACCGGCAAGCCGCTCTCTCCTATGAAGGTCGTGCTGGATATCGCGGGTAGCTCCGGAGGGGGGGCGAGCCTGCATGGTGATGAGATCAGCCCGGACGTGCTCTGGGCCTGCACAAGCTGTGGAGCCTGCGTGGAGGAATGCCCGGTTTATATAGACCAGCTTGGAGCGATCGTTGATCTTCGTCGGCACCTGGTGGCTGAGGGAGAGATCCGCGGTAGCG
>DODI01000029.1:0-7311 GCA_003509045.1 Planctomycetota bacterium
AGGATGTCCTTGCCGATGACATGGCAATCCGCCGGCCAGCAGCTCTCTTTCGACGAGTCTGGTTCCTTGAGGGCCGAGATGTAGCTGGACAGGGCATCGAACCAGACATAGAGAACGTGCTCCGGGTCGTCAGGAAGGGGAACTCCCCAGCTGAAGCTCGACCTCGATATGGACAGATCGTGAACCTCGTCGTCGAGTCGCGAGAGGATCTCGTTGCGGCGCTCGGCAGGTACGATGAAATCCGAGTTCTCCCGGATGTGCTCGCGCACTGCATCCCGGTACTTGCCGAGACGGAAGAAATAGGTCTCCTCCTTGACCAGGGTTTTCGGGTGGTCGGCACATTCGCCGGCGGCGATGTCGGACTTCTGCAGGGCCTTCTCGCAGGAGACACAATAGTCCGTCTCGTAGTCGCCCTTGTAGATGTCTCCCTGTTCGAAAACCTTTCTGTAGATCTCCCCGGCAAACTCGTGATGGCGCTGCTCGGATGTCCGGATGAAGTCGGTATTGGATATTCCGAGTCTTTCGTAGATGTGATGGAAGGCCCTGGCCTTCTCGTCGACGAAATCCTGGGGTGCCTGCCCGGCCTCTTCGGCGGCGCTCTGAATTTTGAGGCCGTGTTCATCGAGCCCGATCAGGAACCAGGTGTCCTTTCCCTGCAGGCGTGCTGCGCGGGCATAGAAATCGGCGAGAACCTTTTCATAGGCGTGTCCCATGTGGGGAACGCCGTTGGGGTAATCAATCGCCGTGGTGATGTAGAAGTTGTCGGGTGCTTTGCTCATGGGTGCATAGTATGTCGGACGGGTGCCGTTCTGTGAAGAGGCGGCTGCCGCGAGGCCCGGCTCTCAGCCTCCCGACGATTCTCTGTCCTCAAAGATCCGGCTTCCCTCGGTGGTCTTCTGTCCCTGGTATTTTCCGCTATAGGGGCGAGAGGCTTCGCAGTCCATCTTACAGAAGACCAGCTGACAGATTCTCCGGCCGACCTCGAGCTTGATCGGCAGTGAATTCGCGTTGTAGAGCTCAAGGGTGATTCGCCCCTTGAAGCCCGGATCGACCCAGCCGGCGTTCTGGATGAACAGGCCCATGCGGCCGATCGAGCTTCGCCCCTCGACGAAGGCGGTCAGGCCGGCTGGCAGCTCGACGTATTCCATGGTGGTGGCCAGCAGGAAGGAGTGGGGAGGCAGGGTGATCTCCTCGCATTGGAGGCTCCGGTACTGGATCTCGGAGGTCATCGACAGGCAGTCCATGCGGTTCTCGTCGATCAGCAGAAAGTGGTCGCCTAGCCTGCAGTCGACCGAGGCGGGCTGGATCGAGCTTTCCTCGATGGGCTCGACAGTCAGCTTGCCGCTGCCGATCATTTCCTTGATGGTCTTGTCGGAGAGAATCAACGGGATCAGCGTCCTCAGGGTCTGAGTCCGCCCTCCACTCCCTTGGTGGTGATGGCGACGGCATCGTGCGGATGCAGGCTCTCCATGTGACGCACCTCGATGCGGTAATCCCTGAAACCCTTGTCCTCATCGAGAAGCGAGCAGATTCTCCTGGCCGCGTCCTCGCAGAACATCAGGTTGGCTCCGTTGAGGGCGGCGAATTCCTGTTCGTCCTCTCGTTTCACCGCAGCCTGCACCGCCGTACCGAGAGTTTCTTCGACCTGGTCGATGAGCTCCTCAAGGAGACTCTCATCAGCCTTTTCCGCCACCACGGTCAGGTCCGCATGGCTGCGCTGGCTGTGTGGGACGGAGGAGGTTGCCTCGCGGGTCTGCAGCCAGTTGGCAACGTGGGAGAGACTGATCGCCTGGTGATCGCTGAAGTCTTCTTCGAAGCGCTCCTTCAGGGTCTGCCGCGACAGGGCTGCAGAGCAGGGGCAGGCGCTCGAGTAGGTGACCCGGAAGCTGATCTTGAGATCGGTTCGTTTCCCGTTCCAACTGGCCTCGAGGGAGACGGGGTAATGCCGCCAGCCGGTGTTTTCACTGAGCAGGGAGTCGCGTCTGCGCATGATGTCGTAGGACAGGCGCAGGTAGCTGTGGGTGCTCAGAGAAGAATGGGAGCGGGTAAACGCCTCCAACGCCTTCTGGAGCAGCGGGAAGGTGAACTCGTTCTCTTCGAGCAGGCGCTGCAGGTCGAGGTAGAGTCTCGACATGTGGATGCCCCGGGCCTCGGGGTCATCAAGATTGACAAATGCATCGGCCTTCGCGGGCATGAGGAAGAGCTCCCCCTCGGGGTTCCGCCGCCGCAGGACGGTCTCGATTCCCGACATTCCGACTCGGTCCAGCATCGCCGCGGTCTGCGCGGTCGAGTCGCGCGCGATGTCCGGAAGGGATCGGGTTTTTTCCGATGTTGAAGATTGCGAGGGACGTTTTTGCTGCATATCTGGACGGGGAGCCTGCTTATCATGGTTTGTTGAGCCTGAGACGGCCCGTCATATTACACGCGAAGCCGATTTCGACCTCAGATTTTTCTTCGAAAGTGGAGGCGAAACAGCCGACGAGCTATACTGGGGAGACCAACGTTCTCTATCCGGAAGTTTAAGCAAATGCCTACCTATGACTATTTCTGCCCCGGCAACGGCAAGACCCTCGAGGTCTTCCACGTCATCTCCCGAAAGCTCGAGACCTGGGGAGAGCTCTGTGAGATGGCCGGAGAGGGGCTTGGAGAGACGGCCGCGGAGACTCCCATCAAACGACTCCTCGGAACGGGCACTCTGATCGATTCCAGCAGCTCCAGGAAGCCCGACCCCGGCCCGCCATCCGGAGGCGCCTGCGCCCGTCCGGGCGGCTGCGGCTGCCATTAGGCTCTCTACCGGGATTCGCCTCGCGCAGGGTCTCTTTGCACAGGGACACTGTCGAGTTTCAGGCGATCGATGATAAAGGCCAGCTGCAGGGCTCTTCCCTCGATGAAGTTGTCGCGAGGAGCGGCCTCGTCACGGACGCTCCTGTCTTTGAGGCGGGTCTTGAGGGCTATGAGATTTCCGGGCTTACCCATGGCCCTGATTCTGGCCACCCACTTGGCGGCCATCCAGAAGGGGCTGCGGTTGTCGTTCAGGTCAGCGGTGACCAGCAGGTCTGGATAGCTGGCCTTGCGGATATTGTCGTAGGGGGAGTAGGACTTGATGTAGGCGTAGTGCTCTCCGCTCTCCGGGTTTCCCCACTCGTCGTATTCGCCCGCGCCCAGGGGGGCCGACTTGTCCAGGAGGCCATTGAGCAGGTCTACGTAGGGAAGATCGACGATAGCCGAGCGTGCCAGGCTAGGGCGCTGGTTGAGAGCCGCCGCGATCGCCAGCGCCCCGGGGCCCTGCCCGGAGAGAATGAGCCTGTCGGGGGTGGCATAGCCAGCCTTCACCAGGTGGTCGATGCAGGCGATCAGGTCGCCGATGGAGTTCTTCTTCTTGAGCAGGCGACCATCTTCATGCCAGCGCGCGCCGAGGTCGCCGCCTCCGCGAACATGGGCGATGCCGATGGAGGCCCCTCTCTCCAGTAGCGAGAGGTCAAGCGGGTTCATCCAGGGATCGAGATTGATTCCATAGGCTCCATAGACTCTCAGGAGCAGAGGCGCTGCTGAGCGCCCGGGCCGCTTGCGGTAAACGAGGGAAATGGGTATGGAGACGCCAGCAGCCGTCTTCGCCTCGACTCTTTCGGTTGTATAATTTTCACGTCTGTATCCCTTGAAGCTCACCTCGTGGATGCTCTCCCAGCGCCGGGCATCCATGTTGTACTCAAAGAAGGAGAGGGGGACGAGCATCGATGAGTAGGCCATCCGGAAGCGGTTGGTGATGAACTCCCGGTTCTGCCAGCCCTCGACCGAGTAGAGCTGCTCGGGAAATTTGATGTAGTGGCTGCCCTCTCCATCGAGGTTTTCAATCCGGACGCGGCGCTGCCCAGCATGTTTCTCGAGGAGGACCAGGTGGTGGCGGAAGATGGATGCCTGCTCCAGGGTGACCCCCGGCCTTGCGGCGAGCTTCTCTCGCCAGTTCTCTGGAGCCGTGTCGGACTCAGGGACGACCATCAGGCGAGAGCCGGGGGAGTCGCTGTTGGTGCGGACATAGAAACTCTCTCCATGATGGAGGAACCCGTATTTTACTCCCGTCCGTCGCGCCGCCAGTAATTGGAATTGCCCTCCCGGGTCGGACGCGCTGAGGTATCTGACCTCGGAGCTGTCGCGGTTGAAGATGTCGAGCCAGATAAACAGGCCGTCGAGGGTCTTGTTGATTCGTACCGAGTAGTCACGGTCCCTCTCGTGATAGAGGAGCGTGTCGTCATCCTGCTTCTTGCCGAGGCGGTGCGACCAGACGGTCCTCGGTCCGCCGGAGCCGGCGCGGCGGGTGTAGAAGATGGAACGGCCGTCAGCCGACCAGGCGAGGTTGTCTGCGGCGCCCTCGATGGGCTCTCCCAAGGCCCTGGCGCCGGCGAACTCGCGAAGGTGTATGGAGAATTCCCCCCGCCCATCCTCATCGACCGTGTAGGCAACCCTGGCGTGGTCGGGGCTCACCAGGAAGCTTCCTACTCGAATGTTCTTTTGTGCTTCGGTGAGCGAGGCGACATCCAGCAGGATCTCCTCCTTCGCAAAGAGCCGTCCTTTCTTGCGGCAGTAGAGCGGGTGTGGGGATCCCTCCCTGCTTCGGGTGTAGTAGGTGTAGCTTCCTTCCTGCCAGCTCGGGGCTGTTTTCGGGCGCACGATCCGGCCCTGTATCTCTTCCCGCAGAAGCTTCACCAGGGGCTGAAGCGGTTTGAGAGCTGTCTCGGCGTACTGGTTTTCAGCCTCCAGGTAGGCGCGGGTCGCCGGGTCCTCGATGTCACGAAGCCAGGAGTACTCATCGATTCGACTGTCGCTGTGCAGGGTCGTTTTCTCGGGGATTCTCTTCGCCACAGGGGGCTTGCCGGGGGTTGTGTTCTCTGCTGCGGGGAGCAGGGTCGAGATCCCCAGCAGGATTCCCGCGTAGCGGATGGGGGAGAAGAGAGATGGGCGGCGGGGTCCGTTTTTCCGGGGATTGCTCATGATTACCTACTCCTGGATATTGTCGCGTAAAGATAGGACAGCGTCCACGTCGCCCATATTCAAACGGATCCGACATCTTTTTCCGGTTGGCGCGCCTACCGGCGGGGCACGCTCTTCGATAGAGACTTCGTAAGCGATTTAAGGCAAACTAAGGGTAGTAATCAACCACCTGCTTGCAGGAGAAACGATGAGTTCAGATAAAGACATCCCCATTCCCCAGAAAACTCCCTGTGTGATCGATGAGGAGCCCGGCAAGAAGGCCTGGTGTACCTGTGGACGTTCCGAGAACCAGCCCTATTGCGATGGGGCCCACGCAGGCACCGGGATGACGCCGATGGTGGTTGATATCGAAGAGGCGCAGACGGTCGCCTGGTGCGGCTGCAAGCGTACCTGCAACGCGCCCTTCTGCGATGGAAGCCACTCGCAGCTATCCTGAGCTCCATGGCCGCCGCGAAGATTGGAATTCTCACCGTCTCCGACCGCGCCAGCCGCGGGGAATACGAAGACCGCGGCGGCCCCGCCATCCGCGAATACCTCGGCGAGGTGCTCAGCTCCGAGTGGGAGCCCGTGGCGAGGATCGTTACCGATGACCAGCCGCTGATCGAGGAGGCCCTCGCCGAGCTGGCCACAGCCGAGGGGTGCTGCCTCATCGTGACGACGGGCGGGACCGGGCCAGCCTCGCGCGACGTGACCCCCGAGGCGACCGAGGCCGTCTGCCAGAAGCTGATGCCAGGCTTCGGGGAGCTGATGCGAAAGGTATCCCTGGAGAAGGTGGCCACGGCCATTCTCTCACGCCAGACCGCGGGAATCATCGGCTCTGCTCTCATCGTGAATCTTCCGGGACAGCCTCGCGCTATCAGCGAATGTCTTGACGCGGTCTTTCCGGCCATTCCCTATTGTATCGATCTGCTCGGCGGTCCCTACATCGAGACCGATGAGGCGAGGCTGAAGGCCTTCAGGCCCAAAAAGAAATAGCTATTTCCCGGGGGGGGGCGGGGGGGAAGCTTCCGGTTCCGGGTAGATGTCCGGGTATCTTTGCGCGGCGATCTTCAGAGCCCGCTCATGGACCGCCGCGAACTCGGGAGCCGGCAGGCGGCGATAGACCTCTCCGTCTCGTCCGAAGGCCAGCTGGCCGGTATCCTTGAGGAGGTTGAGCGCGTTCAGCAGGTTCGAGCGGCAGTAAAAACTTGCGTACTCATCGGGCCGCAGGAGGTCGCGGCTGCGGTGAAGGCCAAGAGACGCCCAGTAGACGCAGTGCGCTTCCGGCAGCCGCCAGTCAAGGGGGAGCGGGATCTTCTCTCCTTTTCCGTCGTCGACCCAGTCGCCCTTCATGAGCGTCAGCATCCAGCGGGGATCCATGTTGTAGTCCTTCGCCAGGGACCGGGCTCTCAGGAAGGCCAGCAGCCTGGCGTATTCCGGGGCCTCCTTATTACGTCCGACCCACTCGGCCAACTTGCCCGGTTCGTGAGCCGCGGCCTCGCGCAGTACCTCGCGTCCCGGCGCGGCACCGATGGTCTCGAGCTGCGCGATCAGCTCGGCGGCCCGCGGCACATCCGAGAGGAACCGGTCAAGAGGCAGGCCGTCGCTCTCGGGGTTCTCCAGGTAGAGCTCGTAGGCTTCAGCCACCGGCCGCAGCCACCTCTCCAGCCTCGCCGCGCCTTCTTCGGGTGGAGGGCCGAGAAGCGCGTTCCATCGCCGGGCGAGCTGGCGCTGGTAGTACAGGTGGTGCTCATCGCTCGCTCCGGAGAGCTTGCGAAGAAAGATGTGGCTCAGCTCCCGGTAGAGATCGATCTCGCGGGGGTTGAGAGGAATTCCCCTGTCGCGCAGCAGGGCTACGCCTTCACGGACCCAGAGCCAGCGTTCGGCGGGGAGCTCGGTTGCGAGGGAGATGTTGAAGGCCATGTTCCAGGCCTGGAAGCTCCAGACCGCCGAAAAGCGCGGCTGCAGCCTGGTGATCCAGTCGGCCAGGCGAAGCGCCTCGAAATGGCTTCCCTCGCTTTGCAGGCGGGTGGCCCTGCTCCACAGGACGCTGGTGGCCAGGGCGCGAAAGGTTCCAAGCCCGGCCCGGGCCAGCGCGATGTCGGGCGGAAGATTTTCCGAGAGGGCGCCATGGGCCCGCAGCTGCAGCTCGCTCCTGGTCCGGTTGATCGGACCGAGCAGGAGGGCGGCGCCGGTCAGCAGGGCCGCTCCAGCCAGCAGGTACGGCGAGGCTTTCCCGGAAGCTCTCGAGTTTTCAGACCTGGATGCGCGCAAGCTCCCTCCTCTTGTAGATAAGGGTTGCAAGAATTCCTGAGAGGCCGGTCCACAGAACCCCGATCCAGAGCA
>DODI01000370.1:0-3545 GCA_003509045.1 Planctomycetota bacterium
AATGCCTTACGGAGTAATACAGGGACCTTTCAGAAAGCCCTGAATGGCCGTATTTGACTTTAGGGGCAGATAGGGCGAAACTTCCTCAGACGCGTTATTTTCGCGCAAGGAAGGGATAGATGAAGACGGACATACAGATTGAAAAGGCTACACCGAAGCTGCCGATTTCTGAAATCGCCAGCCGTATAGGCCTGGGTGAAGATGACTATCTTCCCCATGGGCGACATATAGCCAAGCTGCCGTATTCGCTCCTCAAGCAGGGCAAAAAAAAGGCCCGGGGGAAGCTTGTACTGGTAACGGCAATGAGCCCGACTCCTTCCGGCGAGGGAAAGACGACGACATCCATCGGGCTTGCAGATGCGCTGAACCTGATCGGGCGGAAGGCCAGCCTTGCCGTTCGCGAGCCATCTCTCGGACCTTATTTCGGTATCAAGGGCGGGGGAACCGGGGGGGGGAAGGCGCAGATCGTACCGGCGGAGGATATCAACCTTCACTTCACTGGCGATATCGCGGCTGTGGCCAAGTCGGCCAATCTCCTCGCCGCCTTGATTGACAACCATCTTCACCATGCGAACGAGCTTGGCATTGACCAGCGACGTATTACCTGGAAGAGAGTTGTGGATCTTAATGACCGCGCCTTGCGCGACATCGTCATCGGGCTTGGCGGCCCTCTGCACGGGATCCCCAGGAAGGATGGGTTCTACATCGCTCCGGCAAGCGAGATTATGGCTATCCTCTGTATGGCGACCAGCTTTCCGGATCTCAGGAACAGGATCAAGAAGATCATCTTCGGCTATACGCGCGACAGGAAGCCACTTACCTGCGAGGACCTCGGTGTAGACGCAGCCATGTCGGTGTTGTTGAGAGACGCGATTCTACCCAACCTCGTGCAGACTCTCGGGCACACTCCGGCCTTTGTCCATGGCGGACCATTCGCAAATATCGCGCATGGGTGCTCGAGCGTAATCGCCAGCAGGCTGGGCTTGCAAATGTCGGATTTCCTCATTACCGAGGCTGGGTTCGGATCCGATCTCGGAGCTGAGAAGTTTTTCAATTTGAAGTGCAGGCTGTCCGGGCTGCGCCCTGACGTCGCGGTGATTGTGGCTACGCTCAAGGCAGTCGAATTTCACGGAGGCTACAGCTCGGGCGGGGGCTGGGATAATCTCAGCCGACATATCGACAATGTTCGGCAGTTCGGTGTTACGCCTGTTGTGGCGATCAACCGGTTTCCGAATGATTCCCCAAGGACCCTGAATCGTCTTCGGAGGGCCTGCGAGAAGAAACGTGTTCGTTGCGCGGTATCCGATGTCTATCGCAACGGCGGCGAGGGCGGAGTTGAGCTTGCAGAGGCGGTCAAGACGGCCGCGGCGAGATCGGATCCGAAAAAATTCAAGCTGCTCTACCCCGACAAGATGAAGCTTCGGGACAAGATCCAGACGATCGCCAGGAAGGTCTACGGCGCGCGCGGTGTGAACTACACCAAGGAGGCCTCCGGCCTGCTCGATCACTTTGAAGAGATGGGCTTCGGGAAATTGCCGATCTGCATGGCGAAGACACCCATGTCCTTTACCGACAATCCCACCCTTGTCGGAGCACGAAAAGATTTCGACATCACGGTGACCAGCGCCATGCTTTCCGCCGGGGCTGGTTTCGTTGTCGCCATAGCCGGGAACGTGATCCCCATGCCGGGCCTCCCGAAAGTTCCGGCCGCTCTCAGGGTCAGGATTGACGATGAAGGCAACCTTATCGACATGGCCTGAGGTCTCCTCGAACCCCTTTTCGAGGGCAGGCACGAGGCGCCTGCCTTCAGAGAGGTGTTCGGGAAGGGGCCGGCTGCCTGGCTGCGCAGGCAGGGGGGCGAAGGCTGAGCTCTCAGCTTCCCTTTTTTGAGGATTTCTTTTCGAGATAACCGCGAACGAAATCCTCAATCACCAGCTTCTTGATGCCGTTGGCCGTGGCGATCTCCTTGGTGCGATCTACCGGGATATTCCACCTGGCGCCGAGGTAGAGAGACCAGAGCCCCCAGATGCGGTTTCCGTTGGAGCCGTTGATGAGGACCGGTTTCTCGGCCTTCGTGAGTAATTCGATGAAAGCTTCGGCCCGGGCGCCATCGAAGGTGTCAGGGCCGACGGGGAAATGCACAAAGGTAAGCTCAAGGCCTTTTATGTGGGGCTCCATCTCAAAGCCCAGCCCACCGAGTTCTCTGTCCATCCGGACATTGACGATGGTCTTGACCCCGTTGTCCTTGGCGAACTGAAAGTCTGGCTGCGGGAGCTGTCCAGTGAGGATGTACTCTTTGCCTAATTCGAAACATTTCCCCCTTAGAGGAACAAGGGCCTCGGATTCTACTGGTGTGAGCAAGGCCTCGTTGAAGGGGGCGCTTTCACCTTTCGATGGGGCCGCTGCGCAGCAGCCGTTAATAAGAATGGCCGCGCCGATGGCCAGGGCTGCTGCGGGCAGGTGTTCGAAGGTACGGTTAAGGTCGGACTTCATCACGACTGGAGGCTCCTGTATTCCCTTTAAGGTAAATTTTCACCGGCCTGAAATACCGGCAAGCGAGAGTATAAGCTGACGCTATCCAGACCTGAAGTTACTTTTGCTTTACTGTGACGGTCTTTGGGCTCTGGATATTCAATATTGGCGGCATTGTTCAGCCCGCAGCGCTAATTGATCAGATGAACCCCTTTATCCCTTTCCCGGGGCCATTTATACTGACAAGCGGAATGACGCTTTAACCCGGTGGATCCATCGATGATGAAATTGCCTCGACCCGCTACGCGATTTTGCTTTTTTTTTCACATCCTGCTGTTTGCATTTCCGCTGGCGGCCGAGGAAAAGATTTCTTCCCAGGAGCGCGAGTTTTTCGAGAATAAGGTCCGGCCGCTTCTCTCTGAGAAATGCTACAAGTGCCATTCAGCCGGGCGCAAGCCTCCGAAGGCCGAGCTCTACCTGGATACCCTCCAGGGCGTTCTGGCTGGAGGGGAGAGCGGCCCCGCCCTGGTTCCCGGGGAGCCTTCAAAAAGCCTGCTGATCGAGGCGATCCGATATGAGAACCCGGATCTCCAGATGCCGCCGAAGAAGAAGCTCTCCGCTGAGCAGATTACCGTCCTGGAAAAATGGGTCCGGCTGGGCGCTCCCGATCCTCGCATTGGAAAGAAGGCCGTCGCGAAAAAAGATGCGGAAGCCTTTGATGTTCATGAGCGAAAGGAAGCTCATTGGTCCTGGAGGCCGGTTGTCAATGCAGCTCCTCCCGCTGTCAAAGACCGGGGTTGGCCGAGCTCCCCTCTGGACCAATTCGTCCTCTCTAAACTCGACAAGGCGGGGATTAAGCCGAACCCGGATGTTGCCAGGCGGACATTGATCAAGCGGACCTCTTACGCCCTTACGGGGCTGCCGCCGAGCGTCGATGATGTGGATCAATTCGTTGCGGATAAATCCCCCGGAGCTTTTTCCGCGCTTGTCGACAACCTCTTGAAATCTCCCCACTTTGGTGAGCACTGGGCCCAATACTGGCTGGACCTGGTGCGGTTTGCCGAGAGCAACGG
>DODI01000339.1:0-3010 GCA_003509045.1 Planctomycetota bacterium
AAGATCATCTCGGTTCTGGGCGGTTATTGATTCTGTTGTTTGAGGTGATCTTCTTCGGATGTTCTTTTCGGTAACTGAAAGGATGCGTACCCCACCCTCAATCCCCGCTTGACCTTGAAAAGCGAGTCGTCTTCTGAACTTTGATTTGCTTCCACGGAGAGCAAATTCGAATGAGCAGTAATAAGAAGTTCTTTGTCCGAGTTGGTTGCGGCCTTGTGTTGGCAACACTTGGAAATACGTTGAGATATTCATTAACGAATATCTCCTGCCTAAAGAGGTAATGCGATTTCTGGCAGTTTGATTCTGAATTAATGAAGCAAACAGCTGAACTTCCCGACCTGAACGAAAAAGAATTTCATCCCCATCGGGCCCCCCTGGGCCTGCAAATAGAGTGGAATGAAAGAGGCTAATAAAAAGAAGAACGGAGTATCTTCTAGCTGTTTGCATCGGAATCCCCTTCTGAATTGTTTTTCAGTGAATACAAACGCGACTCTTTGCTTCTGACCTTAGTTTGCTGTTGGCGGTGCGAGCAAGGGTTTTCCTTTGCTGGCGGCCCGCAGCGAGGCTTGTTTAAACGCCTGTCTCTCAGTTATGCTTCTTCGTGTTCCACCGCCGGGTGGATGTTTGAAGCGAACCTGAAGGAAACCGCCATGATCGATGATCCCGATCTCGACGAGCCTGACTCCGAAGAGCCCGATTTTGACAGCCTGGATTTTGAAGAGCCGGCCTTCGTTCCAAGCGCCCTTGACGAGACCAGCAAGCTGGAGCCAGGGGTTGTGGAGATCTGGATGGCCTGGGTAGATTCAGAGGAAGACACCTTCGCGCGCCTCAAGGCGACGCTCTCCGGTGATGAGCTCGAGCGAGCGGCCGAGAAGGATGGCGACCAGCTCCGCCGTTTCGTAACCACGCGCGGGATCCTGCGCGAGCTGCTGGCATCCTATGCCGGGGTGCTGCCGACCGAGCTGGCTTTCGAGTATTCAGAGTACGGCAAGCCGAAGGCCTTCACCGCCTCCGGCGATGGGCCGTATTTCAACGTGTCCCACTCCGGCGACCTGGCGCTCTTCGCCTTCTCCTCAGACCAGGAGGTCGGCGTCGATGTCGAGCAGGTGAGGGCGCGCGCGCGGCTGGATGAGATCGCCGAGAAATATTTTTCCCCGGCCGAGGCCGAGATGGTCGCCGGCCTCATGGATGAAGAGCGAGACAGCCTGTTCGCCTCCTATTGGACCCGCAAGGAGGCGCTCTACAAGGCCATCGGGACCGGCATCGCCAACCGGCCCGGAACCGTCGACCTCTCGGGCATGGCGGTCGATGGCGCCGAGGTGTCCTGTCCATCGGACGGAGGAGAAGACGAGAGCTGGTATGTCCGCGATATCGAGGTCGAGGATGGCTTCCGCGCCGCGCTCTGCTGCCGGAGCCGGCCCGCCGAGCTTCACTGCAAGGACGCGTTCTACGATTGAGAGCGACTCGGAGAAAAAAGAAAACCCGCCGGGGTCCGGAAGGGACCGCGGCGGGTTTTTTTCGTGAGCGTTCGCTTCGCGGCTCAGACGAAGAGCGGCACGAAGACGAGCGCGACGATGCACATGAGCTTGACGAGGATGTTGAGCGACGGCCCGGAGGTGTCCTTGAACGGATCGCCGACCGTGTCGCCGACGACCGAGGCCTTGTGGGCCGGTGAACCCTTGCCGCCGTGGGCGCCGCTCTCGATGTACTTCTTGGCATTGTCCCAGGCGCCGCCTGAGTTGGCCATGAAGATGGCGAAGAGGACGCCGGTGACGAGCGCGCCGGCGAGCAGTCCGCCGAGCGCCGCGGGTCCGAGGAAGTAGCCGACCGCCACCGGAACGGTGATGGCGAGCACGCCGGGGAGAATCATTTCCTTGAGCGCCGCCTGGGTCGAGATCGCGACGCAGGTGCCGGAGTCGGGCTCGTTCTCGCCGGAGAGGATCCCCGGCAGCTGGCGCCGCACCTCGGTGATCATCTTCTGCGCCGCGCGCCCGACCGCCTTCATGGTCAGGGCCGAGAAGAGGAAGGCGCAGGTGCCGCCGAGGAAGAGCCCGGCGATGACCTTCGGGTCGAGCAGATCGATCCGGAATTCAACCTCGCCTTGAATCGTCGCGAGCCACGAAGCGGTTTCTGGTGATTTAGCCAGGATCGCTTCCTTGTAGGTGAAAAAGAGCGCCAGGGCGGTGAGGGCGGCTGAGCCGATGGCGAAGCCCTTGCCGATCGCTGCGGTGGTGTTGCCGACGGCGTCGAGCTTGTGGGTGCGCTTGCGGACCTCGGGGTCGCAGTCGGACATCTCGGCAAGCCCGCCGGCGTTGTCGGCCACCGGGCCGTAGGCGTCGACTCCCAGCGAGATGCCAAGCGTCGAGAGCATGCCGACAGCGGCGATGGCGACACCGTAGATGCCGGCGAGGTAGTGGGCGCCGAGGGTACCGAAGGCGATCAGGACCACCGGCGCGGCGCAGGACTCCATACCGACGGCCAGGCCGTGGATGATATTGGTCGCCGTTCCGGTCTCCGACTGCACGGCGATCTCCCGCGCCGGTTTTTTCTCTTCCGAGGTGTAGTATTCCGTGATGTGGCCGATGAGCAGGCCGAGGAGGAGCCCGACCCAGACGGCGCCGGTGACTCCCCAGATGCCGTAGTGACTGGCGGCCGGCGCAAGCTCGTTACCGATGTCCGGAATCAGCGCCAACACCACGGTGCCGCCGAGGAAGATAGCCGAGGCGACCAGCAGGCCGCGGGTGAGGGCGCTGGAGATCTTCGACTCATCGTTGGTGCGCACCACGAAGGTTCCGATCATGCTGGCGATGATGCCGATCGTGGCCAGGGCTACCGGGTAGAAGGCGACAGTTAAATTGTCAGGTACGGTAGCCAGCCCCAGCGCCATCGAGGCGATGATCGCGCCGACGTAGGACTCGAAGAGATCGGCTCCCATGCCGGCGACGTCGCCGACGTTGTCACCGACGTTGTCGGCGATGGTGGCCGGGTTGCGCGGGTCGTCCTCCGGCAT
>DODI01000088.1:0-5395 GCA_003509045.1 Planctomycetota bacterium
AAAATAATCGATCTCGAAAACATTGGCTCCACCCTCGGTGCCGGTACCGACAAGCTTCGAGCTCTTGATCTCGGTAAAGTCCTGGGACCTGAGATAGGAACCGAAGGCCTCCACCAGGACGGCCTGGACCTCGAAGACGGCGCGAATCTCCGGCGCCCGCAAAGAGATCGACCGGTTGTCGAGGATCTTGTCGAGATGGGTCTTCGCAAGAACCCGCGGCCTGTTGATCTCCAATGGCGGCTCCTCGGCGGACGAGAGTACCTTGACGGAGGAGAGATGGACCTCAACTCCCCCCGGCGCCCGCGGCTCCTCTATCACCGTGCCGGTTAGCTCGACGACATATTCCTTGCCGAGGCCAGTAAGGTCGACCTCCGAGGATGGCTGAGCTACGGCCTGGATTAATCCGCCCCGATCGCGCAAGACAAGGAATTGTACATCCTTGTGGTTGCGGAGGTTATGCACCCAGCCAGCGAGACGGATTTCTTCCCCCTGGTGAGCTGCGGCCTGAGACGAAAGAAGTCGGTCCATGTCGACACTGTCCTGCAAAAGTGATGCGAAACGACGATTGTATCACGCAGAGGGGCGACACCGGAAGAGGGCTTGGAGAATCCCTCAGCGCTTCAGATGGAGGAGGGGAGGGCTGGAGAAACCGCCGTAAACCCTTTCTACATTGGCCTTTGCAGTGTTTCCATGGTGGATGTAAAGCCGGTATTTAAAATGAATGGATTGCCCCTTCTGTAGCCGATAATCACCCTTGCCTGCCGCTTCTTTTCCGTAAAAATGCCGGTGGCCAAACGGGTTCGCGGCAAAAAGACCGTAATCCCTGATGTGCCAATGGGTCGGATGGCGGAAGCTCTCGGGATGGTCCATGATCGTAACTCCGACCACCTTGCCATCGACCGGTCCGTAATAATCAATCCATTCCGCCGGCTTGCCCCAGCACTCCGCCGCGCCCAAGCCTCCACGGGAATTCTTGATGGTGCCGCCGCTGGTTTCTTTCATCGTGCCGGCCACGCGGATGCCGAAGGAGCCTTCCTTCGTCGAACCGAAAAAAACCTCGCCCTCCGTAGCCACCAGGTTGATGTCAAAGTCCATCAGTACCTGTCCTGATTCAAGCGGGATGATCCGCACAGCCCTGCGCTCCTCGAGAATCTTTTCTCCCTTTACGGTCTCCCAGCTGTTTGTCGAGACCAGTCGGCCGTAGACGGGGCCGGACTCCTTGCTCTTGAAGCCTCGATGAACAATCCGTCCCGTCGTATTGCTCTCGGCCCAGAAGTCCACGCCATTCACCTCCCCATGGGTAAACCACAGGGATCGATGGTGCGGATGATCCGCGCGCTCGCCCTTGACCCCTCTCTTGAGAGGATAATGCCGTGTCAGATTGCCGCCGGCCGGATTCCCCAGCGGGTAAAAGTAGGGCTTGAAGAGACCCTTGCCGCCGTGAACATAGCTGCTGAAGACCCTCCCATCGATATCGATGCGACTCGAACCCGTCCCCTGTGTGAGCACCTTCACGCGATCCTTCCCCGCGGGAGGCTTGCCCAGAAGCTCGATGACCCACTCACCCTTCTTCCCGGCCCGGAGCCCGGGCGAGACCCAGTGGACCATGACTCCGCCCTTGATCCGCTCGAGCTGGGCCGGGAGCTCCTTGCCATCGGAGACCCGCCGGACCTTCGCCCCGGGCAGGTCGGGCACACCCTGCAACCTGAAGCTCAAGGGTGTCCAGGCCAGGTCGCGGGCTGGCGGGTCTGATACGACCACCAGCCGGGTTCCGGCACGGAGGCTGGGGGAGGAGGAGAAAACTACCAACAGCAGGATGGGGAAGAAGCGCATTGTCATACTCCGGATGTCCTGGGAGCCCATGATGTGTTCAGCCCTCACTCTCGGAGCCGGGCCAGGGCCGATTGCGGTCGGAATCAGCTGCCTTCCTCAGGGGAGGAAGCCCCCAGCGGCACCTCCTGTGTGGACCCCTCCGGACCCGCCTCCGCCTCGCCTTCTTCGCCAAGGACGAGGCGCTCGTAGGTGCGGCCCTCGGCCGGACAATCCCGTGAAAGCAGCGCCTCCTTGTAGAGTTTCTGCCCCCAGTCAGTTGGATATTCACCGGTCAGGCAGCCCTCGCACAGCTCGCACTCGGAGAGACCGAGCGCGCCGTTCAGCTCCGCAACCGTCAGGTAACGCAGCGAGTCGGCGCCCAGATCTGCGGCCAGCGCCGCAAGGCCATCGGCAGCCAACTCCCCCTTGACCGGTTTGTCGAAAAACTGCGGGGCGATCAACTCGCTGACCGTCGACATGTCGATCCCATAGCTGCAGGGCGCCATGATCGGAGGACAGGCCACGCGCACATGAACTTCGCTGGCGCCGCCGTATTGCTTGAGCATTTTCACGATAACGCGAAGTGTCGTCGAGCGAACGATACTGTCCTCGACCAGGAAGACCTTCTTGCCGCGCACCACCTCCGGCAACACGGTGTATTTTCTCTCGACCCTCGCCTTGCGATTCTTGCCCTCGATAAAGGTTCGCCCGACATAGCGATTTCGTATCAGGCCCTCCTTGGTGGGAATGCCGAGACGGTGCGCCATGGCATCGCAGGCCGCCTTGGCCGTATCAGGCACCGGGACCGCAATGCACTCCTCCGAGTTGACCTCCAGCGGCTCCACATCGGCCAGCGCCTCGCCAAGCCGATTGCGGGCGAGATATACCGACTTGCCGTTGAGCTCCGATGCGACATTGGCAAAATACACCCACTCGAAGAAACAATGCGCCTTGCGCGGCGAGGGGGCGAACTGCTTGATCTCGTACCCCTCGGGCCTTACATGAATCAGGTGGCCGGGCTCCAGGTCGCGAAGATCCTCAAAGCCCTTATTGGCAAGAGCGAGGCTCTCGGAGGCGGCGCCAAACAAATTGCCGCGAACGCCGTAGACCAGGGGGCGAACACCGAGGGGGTCGCGCGCCAGGATCAGGTCTCCATCCGCGTTGAGGAAGGCGAGACTGTAGGCTCCATCAACCGTATCGGCGATATGCCTGAAGACCTCGACGAAATCAGGTTTCTCATCTCCCTTGTTGGCATAGGACAGGTGGTGCATGAACAGCTCGGTGTCGGTGTCATGCGCAAGATGGTAATCACCCTTGTCCTGCTTGAGCAGTTGGTTGCGCACCTCGGCGTAGTTGGCGATGTTGCCGTTGAAGCAGAAAGCGAACCACTTCCACTTGCGGCCATGGTGACGCTCGAAAGGCTGGGCGTATTCCCGGCCCTCCTTGCCGCAGGTCGCGTAGCGGGTATGGCCGATCGCTGCACGGCCGCTGTACTCATCGACAATGGCCCGGAACTTCCCTGGATCGGGATGGGTCAGGTGAAACACATCCGTCACGCTGCCGACCTGCTTGTAGGTGTCGATCAACTGCGCGGCGTTTTCATCGTAGCGCGTGAGACCCGCTGCGAGCTGACCCCTGTTCTGCAGGTCGATCAGCATATCTGGAACCAGCTTGGTTACGGAGCCCTCGTACGGTTCTCCTCCGGAGTCCGGCGACTCGTCCAGCCGGTATACCGCGGCAATGCCGCATTCATCATGGACCGAATCTAGCACCTAAGACAGTCCTCGCACACTAAAGACAGTCTGCAAAATTCCTCGAACATCTATCGCAGAACCGAACGATAACCGCCTTAACAGAGCGAGTCAAGCTTGGCACTCCCAAGAGTTATTTCTTATTCCGGCGCTTCTGCAGCCACTCGCTGACGTGGCGGCCCGGGCAGGCGGTCGGCCCAAGCCCCTCCCCTGTCCGGACCGCGTTGTGCGTATAGACCTCCGCAGCGGAAATGCCGAAGAGCTGGCGAAGCTTGTCGAGCAGAATTCCAAGGCGGGCCAGCTGCTGCGGCGGCGGCTCCTGGAGATCAAAGTTCCCCAGCAGGAGCAACCCTATGTTGCCGGTGTTGAGCTGCCGGGAGCCTGCGTGTGCTCCTACCCTGTCGAGGTGGCGGCCCTCCCAGACTCGACCGGCCGGATCGACAATGTAGTGGTAGCCAATGTCATCCCAGCCCTTGACAGACATGTGCGTCTCCTGGATCCCCTTGATCGCCAGGGTGGCTGGCCGCTCCTCGAGCGCGGAAAAAACTCCGCCGCCGGAATGATGAACGGTGATCATCCTGGGAACGCCGAGGCTCCCGGTGCCCTCAACCGCGGGCGCCGCCCCCCACTCCTTCCTCGCGCGGGCGCCCACCTGCGCCGCGATTCCTTCACGCCAGAGCGCCGCAGGGTCAGGCTCCTCCTGCTGCAGGATCACGGCCATAGCGGCCAGAGCCAGGGTGGCGGCAAAGACCCAACCAATACGAAAACGAATCTTTTTTTCCCGTCTACCCTTCATGGCTGAAAATTTTAACCGCCCACGCGACCGGAAGAAAGAGAGGCCCCTGCCCCTTCAGGATCCCTTCCGAGTCATTAACCTCATATTCCTTGTGCTAGCGCCCCTGAGGCGGGAAGATGTACCTTTGTGGGTCAGGCTTCAGCCAGGATAGACCATCAATGAAAATCAGGACTCGGATACTCGTAGGTATCTCTTTATGCGCGGCCTTCTCCCTGGGTCCTGCCCCGGCAGACGCGCAGACGGTCATCATCAATGAGATCCACTACCACCCGGCCGACGGATCCTCCTCAGGGGAATTTGTCGAGCTCTATAATTACGGCGAACGCGCGGTCGACATCGGCGGGTGGCTGCTTGGCGGAGCGGTAACCTACGTTTTTCCACCGGAAACGACCATCGCCGCGGACAACTACCTGGTCATCGCCAGGGACGCCGACCTGCTTGCGGATCGCTATGACCTTGAGAGGGCCTCCCTCGAAGGAGACTTTTCCGGCAATCTCGACAATGCCGGAGAGCTGCTCCAGCTCTGGACGCCCGGCGGCTACATGGTCTCCTTCGCCGACTACGGAGAATCGGACTCCTGGCCGGAGACTCCCGATGGCCTGGGGCCATCGCTCGAGCGTCTCTCCCCGGACCGTGAAGAAACCGATCCGCGTGCCTGGGCAGCATCGAATGTCGTCGGGGGTACGCCCGGAGAGCCCAACTCGGTAAAGATCACCTCGGCCGAAGTGCCCCGGGAAAACCGGATAGCGCTCGTCGCCCGCGGGGCGGAATTCAGCTTCTTCAGAGGAACGGAGGCTCCACCCGAAAACTGGAACGGACTCGACTTCGACGACGAGGCCTGGGACTCCGGACCCGCGGGATTCGGCTATGGGGACGGGGACGATGCAACGGTGCTGGACGACATGGAGGGCAACTACCAGAGCGTCTTCATACGACGGCGCTTCGAGGTGACAAACCTCGCCCTGGCACAGCAGGTGATTCTCTCGGTTGATTACGACGACGGCTTCGTCGCCTACCTCAACGGCGAAGAGATCGC
>DODI01000397.1:0-5359 GCA_003509045.1 Planctomycetota bacterium
CTGCGCCAGTTGGCTGATGTCCTCTTCGCTCAGGTAGACAGAGTCGGTCCCCGGCAGCTCAAAACGATCAGCCTCGTTTGTGAGGCGGCCGAGGCGGTCCATGCGGCCACTTCGAAGAAGCTCTCCCAGCAACTCGACGAGACCAGAGCCGCAGATCCCCTCGGCCCTGGGTGAGTCGCCGATCACCTTGTAGCTGAGGCTTCCCTCGGCATCGATGCGAACGCTTTCGATGGCGCCCTCCAGCCCGGGCATGCCGCAGCTGATGGCTCCACCTTCGAAGGCGGGGCCGGCCGGGCAGGAGGCGGCAAGCAGCCGGCCTCCGCCGTTGACGATGAGTTCGGTGTTGGTCCCGATATCCATGATGGCGGCGAGGTCCTCCGAGCCGGCCAGGCCAACTGCCAGCAGGCAGGCGGCCGCATCTGCTCCGACGTGACCGCTCACCAGCGGAAGACCGATGACTCTTGCCTGGGGGCAGGCGGGTAGCCGAAGCTTTTTCGCGGTTGACTCGATTCCGGTAGATTTTCGAAGGCCGCTCTCGAGCTCATGCTCGGTTGTTGATCTGTAGGGTCGTTGGCCGACCGAGCTGACGTCGAGTCCGAAGAGGAGGTCCCTCATGGTGGTGTTTCCAGCTACGATGATCTCGTAGATCGTCGCCGGGTCGCAGTCGAGGTCCTCGATGCAGTGGGCGAGGTAGGACAGCAGGGTGCGCTGGAGAAGCCGCCCGGGATGGTCGCTGTCGTACTGGATCCGGGCCATGACATCACTGCCGCCGAAGCGCTGGGGGTTTTCAAAAGAGGCCGTCGCCACCTGTTTTCCCGACTCGAGATCGAGGAGCCTGAGGACGACAGTGGTTGTTCCCAGGTCGAGAGCGATACCCAGGAGGGGGCCAGGGTTTTTCGTCAAGGGCTCTCCATCCAGCAGCACCCAGCCCCCATCACGGCTGACCGCCGGCGCGAGGTCCACGTCCGCGGTCTCTATCCAGCCGGATTCTTCTATGCGCATTCGAGCTCGCCGCATCGTGTGGCAGGTGATCGATCCTGAATCGGCCTCCAGGCATGCCCGGCAGGCCAGCCTGAAGCCCGCCCCGAGATGCTCCTCTTCGCTCGAGAGCTCCGAGAGCAGCTCCGCGCCCTCACTGATCTCGACAATGCATTCTCTGCACTTGCCGTTTTTATTGCAGGAGGTCGGAACGTGTACGCCTAGCTCTTCGGAGCATTCGAATATGCTCGGCCCTCTTCGCGCCGATAAGCTCTTGCCGTTGACTTTGATCTCCAGCGACATGGGCTCAGGCACCCGCCGTGGCGGGGTAAAGCTCCTTGAAGAGATCGACCGCGCTCGATGCATCTGCTGCATAGCCATCGGCCCCGATCTCTTCGGCGAACATCTCGCTCACCGGCGCTCCGCCAATGCACATCACAACCTCATCGAGCCCCTCCAGTTTGAATGCGTCGATCACGGTTTTCATATAGGGCATGGTGGTGGTGAGCAGGGCGCTCATGCCGACGATTCCAGCATTGTTTTCTTTTACCGCCTGGAGGAAATCATCGGCCGATGTGTCGACGCCGAGGTTGATCATCGTGAATCCGGCTCCCTCGGCCATCATGCAGACGAGGTTCTTGCCGATGTCGTGCAGGTCACCCTTGACGGTTCCCATGACGACCGTGCCCCGTGAAGCGGCTGCGGCTGACTCCGTCAGGAGTGGTTTGAGGATCGCCATACCGGCCTTCATGGCGCGCGCTGCGATTAGAACCTGGGGGACATAGAGGCGGTTGTGCTTGAAATCCTCACCGACGACGCCCATGCCGGCTATGAGGCCTTTTTGAAGGATGTCATCGACATCGAGACCCTCCTCGAGAGCCTTCTCTGTCATCTCTTTGACGGAGTCTGCCTGACCTATGTAGAGGAGATGGTTCATCAGTGCGTAATCAGTCATTTTCGGTCTCCAGGGCAGATGAGCAGGGTCTTTTCGTGCTTGAAGTATAGCTACACCGCCCAACAAATCTGTTGAGGATGTAACTAAAAACAATACTTTTTTAACCTGAAAAGGAGTTAGTGTACTCTTATCACAATAATGTAATACAGGTTGAGAAGGTTTTACCGTTCATGCGGGCGCGAGCGCAGAAAGTCACCAGCTCCCGGCAGGCTTCCTTCGGCTACAGGCTGAAATCTTCCCAGTCGTTTCCTTTCAAGTGGCATTTCCATCCGGAATACGAACTGACCCTTGTCCTGGAGTCGAGTGGGACTCGTTTCGTGGGGGATTCGAATGAGTCCTACGAAGATGGAGACCTGGTGCTCCTGGGGCCGAACCTGCCTCATACCTGGCTGTCTGACCCGGCCGCGGCCGCGAATTTTCGTCACAGGGCGATCGTGGTTCATTTCGCCGCCGATTTTCTCGGTGACGCCTTCAGCGCTTCGCCGGAGATGGGTGAGGTTTCCGAGCTGCTCAGCCGAGCGTCCCGGGGTCTGCATTTTGATTCAAATCTGCGGGATGAGACCGCAGCAGCCATGGCCGGGATGAAAAAACAGGAGGGACTCGATCGGCTCATCAGCTTGCTGGGCGTGCTGCAGGGGCTTACCTTGGGGGGCAGGAGCCTGGCAAGCCCCGCCTTTGTTCCCTTTAACCGGGAGCGGGACCTCAGGAGGATTGACAAGGTCTGCGCCTTTATCAACGAGCGCTTCCAGGGGCGGGTATCCCAGCCCGAGGCGGCGGATGTAGCCGGTATGACCCCGCAAGCCTTCAGCCGTTTTTTCAGAAAGACGGTAGGGAAGACCTTTGTCGATTACCTGGCGGAGCTCAGGGTGAGCCAGGCTTGCCGCCTTCTCATCGAAACGGACCTCTCGGTTGTAGAGATCAGCCTTCGGTCGGGATTCAATAACCTGTCGAATTTCAACCGCAGGTTTCGCAAGCTCCGGGGCCAGAGTCCCAGGCGGTTTCGCTCCACGCATCGGGGTGACCATGGCGCCGGCGAAATTGAATCCTGAAAAGCACTCCCAAAAATCTCCGGAATGGCTACGATGTTCCCCTGCTTTGAGGAAACGAGAAACAGTCCGGAGATCGAGACAGGTGATGAATTCCATGAAGATTTGTGAGCAAAAAAAGAAGACCCCATTTCTTTCCATGACGGCGGCAGTCTGCCTGTTTCTGCAGGCCGGAATCCATGGGGGCGTTTTTGGAACTGACGATGAGAAAAAGAAGCCGCCTTACGATCCCACGAGCGCCTATGAGATCAGGAAGATCGAGGGCTGGAAGGTCTATGTGCTGAAGCGGCTGGAGAAGGAGAAGCCTGAGATCCTTCGAAAGGCCATACGGATCGTGGGCCTCCAGCTGTACCAGATTACCCTCGTTATTCCAGATGGCCCGCTCGAGAAGCTGCGGGAGGTTCCGATCTGGGTCTGCGATCGCAAGGATGGCCCCATCCATTTTCATCCAAACAGGGGCTGGCTGGTCACCAATGGCTACAATCCGGATAAGGCGAAGGCTGTCGATATCAGCCGCGTCGCCAACATAGTCAATTCCTACAGGACCCAGCGCTGGGTCCTATTGCACGAACTGGCCCATGCCTACCACAACAGGGTGCTCGGCTTCGACCATCCCAGGATCCTTAAAGCTTACAGGAACGCGAAGAAATCGAAGAAGTACGAGTCGGTCCTTCTGCACAACGGGCGTAAGGTTCGGCACTACGCGCTTACGAATGAGAAGGAGTACTTTGCCGAGTGTACCGAGGCTTTCTTCGGAACCAATGACTTCTATCCCTTTGTTCGCCCAGAGCTCAAGGAACACGATCCCGGGATTTACAAGGTTCTCGAGGAGGTCTGGGGCCGACGTAAATGAGCAGAGCCCGCCTCAGGCGATGAGCTCGTGGACGACCTCTCCATGGACATCGGTCAGGCGGAAATCCCGGCCAGCATGGCGGTAGGTCAGCTTCTCATGGTCGAAGCCAAGGAGATGCAGGATGGTGGCCTGGAGGTCGTGTACGTGGACCGGGTCTTCGACGGCCCGGAAGCCGAAGTCGTCGGTCGCTCCATGGACATATCCCCCGCGGATGCCGCCGCCGGCCATCCACGTGGTGTAGCCCCAGTGGTTGTGGTCACGCCCGTTGATCTTGCCTGCGTTGGAGCCCTTCTTGGGCAGCTCGACAGTAGGAGTCCTTCCGAACTCGCCGCCCCAGATGACGAGGGTCTCCTCCAGCAGTCCCCGGCTCTTGAGATCTTTGAGGAGAGCGCCGATCGCCTGGTCGCATTGTCCCGCGAGTCGGCGATGATTTTTTTCGATATCATCGTGATTATCCCAAGGTTGACCGGCTCCATGCCAGACCTGCACATAGCGCACCCCGCGTTCGATCAGGCGTCGCGCGATGAGAATCTGGCGTGCCTGCGTCCCCTTTCCGTAGAGCTCACGGACCGACTTCGGTTCCCGGGAAACGTCAAAGGCGTCGGTGGCATCGATCTGCATGCGGTAGGCCAGCTCGAAGGACTGGATTCGCGACTCGAGTCGGCCCTCTCGGCCGCGCTCCTCGAGGTGCTTCAGGTTGAGCTTCTTGAGAAGGTCAAGCTGCTGACGTTGCTTGGGCCGGGTGAGGTCCGGGTTGCGGATATGCTCGATGAGCTTGTCGACACTGGTGTGCTTGGTGTCGATATGGGTCCCCTGGAAGATTCCCGGCAGGAAGCCCGATTGCCAGTTCTGGCTTTCCTGGATCGGGTAGCCGCCCGGACACATGGCGATGAAGCCGGGCAGGTTCTGGTTCTCTGTTCCGAGACCGTAGGTTATCCACGATCCCATGCTTGGCCTGACCTGGCGCGCGTCGCCGCAGTTGAGCAGGAGCAGCGAGGGCTCATGGTTCGGAACATCTGCGTGCATGGAGCGAATGACCGCGATTTCATCGATGGATTCCGCGACATTGGGGAAGAGCTCGCTCACCTCGATCCCGCTTTGTCCCCAGCGCCGGAACTTGAACGGGGAGCGGAAGGCGGCGCCGGTTTTTCGCTCGGTGCGAAGGTTCTCGATCGGCAGCTTCTTGCCGTGGAGCTTGTCGAGCATCGGCTTGGGGTCGAAGGTGTCCACATGGGACGGGCCGCCGTTCATGAAGAGGTGGATTACCCGCTTCGCCTTCGGGGCAAAGTGGGGAGCGCGTGAAGACAGCGGGTTGGTGTAGAGCCTGTTATTATCCGCTGCCTTGAGCTCCTGTGAGGCCATCAGGCAGCCGAGTCCCAGGGCGCCGAAACCCATTCCTGACCTTTGCAGCAGCTCTCGCCGGGAGATCGGCAACTCTACCTGGTTGCGGTTGTTCCTGTTCATGGGATCCATCGTAAATGCTTCCTGTCGATCCTGTCAGTCAAGAAAAACGAATTCATTCGCCAG